>NZ_JAGXJL010000090.1:0-25003 GCF_019091475.1 Streptomyces sp. GbtcB6
TGCTTCGCCGGGCGGCGCCTCGCCGCCGCCGGCCGGGGCCACCAGCGGGTGGGGGGCGGGCCGGTGGTGGCTGACCAGGGCCGGGCTGCCGGTGCTCCAGTAGGTGACGGTCCGGGTCACCACGTCGTGGGGAAGCACGTGGAGCGTCTGTGTGACGGCTCGCCGGAACCCAGGGTCGTCGACTGTCGTGCTGGGGCTGGTGTACAGGACCACCGCGTCGTTGCCGGTCCGGCCGAGCGTCGCCTCGGCACGTGCGGCCGCGCGCGAGCTCTGGCCGGCCGGATCGTCGAACCCTCCGGTGGTCAGCGAGCCGAAGACCCGCGTGCCCCAGATGCCGCCGAACGCCAGGAAGGTCACGGCCAGGCCGATCACCCAATACCGTCGGCCGACCATCGTCCGCCCCCACCTCTCGAACATCGCCGTCCCTTCCTGGCTTCGTCGGCTTCGTCGGCTTGGTGGTGTCAGCGCGCGGCGCGCTTGACGAGGGCGGCCGTTGCCGCGGGCTGCGCGATCATCGCGACATGCGAGGTGTCGGCCTCGAAGGTGTGCGCGCCGGCCCGGCGCGCCATGAACCGCTGCGCCGCCGGGGGCAGCACCTGGTCGTCGCGGCCCACGAGGTACCAGGACGGAAAGGTCTTCCCGGCCGGGGCGCCGGACGGCTCCCCGAGGGCGCGCACGTCCGCCGGCCGCTGGCCGGCCCACATCAGCTCGGCGGTCGCCTTCGGCAGGTCCCCGGCGAACACGTCGTGGAAGAGCTCCTTCTTGATGTAGCCGTCGACGAGGCCCTCACCGTAGGGACGGAAGTCCAGCGCCTCCTCCCCGAGCCTGCTTCCCTGGTACTTCGCCTGCAGCCCCAGCAGCGTCTCACCCTGGTCGGGCACGAACGCGGCCACGTAGACCAGCGCCTTCACGTTCGGGTTGCCGGTCGCGGCGTTCGTGACGACGATCCCGCCGTAGGAGTGCGCGACGAGGACGAGCGGGCCGCTGAGGGTCGCGAGGATGCCGGCCAGGTAGGCGGAGTCGGAGGCAACGCCGCGCAGTGGGTTGGGCGGTGCGATGACCGGATGGCCGTCGCGGATGAGCCGGGAGGCGACCCCGTTGCAGCGGGAGGCGCCGGCGAACGCGCCGTGCACGAGTACCACGGTGGGCTTCTGGCCGCTGCCGCTGCCGCTTCCGGTGTGTGCCTGCGCGGCGGGCGCGTCGAGTGCGGCGCCCACCACGACCGCGGCGGATCCGGCCAACAGTCCCCGGCGAGTTGTCGTCATCGATGTATACCCTTCGGTATCCGGTGTGCTCAGTGGTGATCGCGGGTCAGCGTAGAACCGGTTACTTGACGAGCACTGAACAGAAATCCGGGCGCCCTCCGGGAGTCGCTTCACCATCAGTTCCGTTGTTGTCAAGCAGGGCGAAGCTGCCTTCGCACAAAGCCGGAAACGCGTCGGCGAAATACTCGTCGGCGAAATTGAGTGAAGCTTCCCCCGAGGAGTTCAAGCGGGACGCGATCGCGCTCGTCGATTCCGCGGGCAAGACGGTCACCGCCGTCGCCCGGGAACCCGGTATCAGCTCCGAGTCCCTGCGCGGCTGGTACCGCCGAGCGCGAGGAGCTCAGGCGGCTGCGGAAGGAAGTCCGCGAACAGCGGCGGACGACCGGGACAACATGAACCGCAGGCGCGTCGCCCGCGTGATATGCGAGCTGACATCCACGGCGTCACCCGACGCAAGAGGCGTTCGCCGACCCGGCCGGATGCAATGGCAAAGCCGACCCCGGACTTGATCGGCCGCGACGCCATGGCCGGCAACCCCTGGAGCCCGGCTGCGTGATCCACGGCGATCGCGGCAGCGAACATACGTCGGCCCGGTTCCGGCACCGAACAAGTGAGCTTGGGCCACGGCAGAGTTGCGGGCGCGTCGGATCATGTCTCGACAACGCGGGCGCGGCGCGCTTCTGGGCCCTGCGAGACCTTCTACAACCGCCGCCGCCTCCGCAATCGTGGGGAAACGTCACCCCACTGCCTTTTCCTGGGCGCCGGCACGCGGCGCCGCAGTGTGGGCGCGCTTGTCCAAGGTGTACCGGCGTTGCAGCGCGATGGCGATCGTCATGAGCACGGCCGGTACCAAGGTGAAGCCATAGCGAACGGCCGCCAGCGCGCCGGGAGACTGCGTGGTGTGCTCGCCCGCGGTACTGGCCACGAACCCGCCCGCAGCCAGGCAGGCCGAATACACGTACGGCCCCAATGCGCCGCCGGTGGCCTCGGCGGCGGTCCACACGCCGGTGTAACTGCCCGCACTGGCGGTACCGGCCGGTCCGGCGGCGGCGATGACGTCGGGCACCATCGACAGCGGCATCAGTTGCATCGCGGCGAACGCGACACCCAGCATCGCCACGGCTGCGATCAGCAGGGGCAGGCCGGCCGCGGCGCCCAGGGCCAGCACCAGCGAGCCGGCCACGAACGCGGCCTGGGCGGCGAGCAGGCTGCGCTGTTTGCCGAGACGCCGGGCCACCACTACCCACAGGGGCGTGGTCAGGACCGCCGGCGCCATGAACGCCGCGATGAGCGCGGTCGTGAGCGCGGAGCGGCCCAGCTCGTACTCGGCGAAGTACGGCATGGCTGCCAGTACCAGGTGCATCGTGATCGCGACGGTCAGATATGACGCGGTCAGCGCACGGAACTGCCGGTCGCGCAGCGCCACCAGCAGCCCGCCCCGGTGCCCCGGCTCGGCCGGGGTGCCCGGCGCAGCCCGGTTGAGGCGGGCGACGCCGGTGATGCCGACCAGCATCGCCGCAAGCATGACCGCGCCGAGCAGCAGGGCCATTCTCATGTAGTCGCCGACGCCCGGATCGTCGCCGGCGACCACCGGCGCGGCCACGCCGGCGAGCAGGACGCTCACGGTGATCACGACATTGCGGTAGCCCATGAGGCGGGTCCGCTCGTGGTAGCCGATGCCCAGGTCGGCCGGTGTGGCGAGGTAGGAAACCTGGTAGCACGAGTAGAGCAGGTTGCCGGCGACCAGCGCCACCGAGACCCATATCGCGGCGGTTGTCCCGTGCAGGTCCGACGGCACGGCGAACATGGCCACGAAGGCGAGCACCACGACGCAGCCGGCCGACATCAGTTGCCGGCGGTGGCCGCCGCGGGCCAGGCCGGCATCGGAGATCCGGCCCACCCACGGGTGCAGCACGATATTGGCGACATTGGGCAGCAGCAGTGCGAGGCCGGCCACCTGCGGCGGCACGGCCAGGACGTCGGTCAGGAAGTACAGCAGGAAGATGCCCGGCACGGTCACCCAGATGCCCATGCCGATCGAACCGGCGGCGAACGGGACGAGTGCGCGGAGGGGGAGCCGAACCTTGGTCATGAGCAGCCTTCCGGGAATCCGCCGTAGGGGACTGTCGTTGCTCGCTTGCGTCCTCAGAAGGCCAGGGCCAGTCGGCGTACGGCCTCCCGCAGTTCTTCCGGAGTGCGGTCGCTGTAGGACAACCGCAGGTGCCGGGCCGAAGACCGCCGCCGGGGGTCCGCCGCGAAGAACTCGCCCGGCTGGTAGATCACGCCGTGGGCGGCCGCCCGCTGCAACAGCGCTGCGGGGTCCACGGCGTCGTCGGTGAGCCGCGGCCAGAGGAACAGCCCGCCTTCGGGGGCCACGATGTCGAGGGCGCCCGGGAGTTGTTCCTGCAGGGCGTCGATCAGCGCGTCGGCGCGTTCCTGGTACAGCGCGGTGGCGCTGCGCACGATCCGGTCGAACCATTGGGCGTCGTCGGTGAGCAGCCGTTCGATTATCGCCTGGGTCACCGAGGATGTGTGTACGTCGAGGCGGTTGCGCAGCCGGATCACCGGGTCCACGAGGTGGTCCGGCAGCACCAGCCAGCCCACGCGCCAGCCGGGGCCGAGGGTCTTGGTGAAGGTGTTGACGTGGATCGCCCGATCCGACTGGTTGAAGGCCGCGACACCCTGGTCCTGGCCGCCGAAGCGCAGTTCGCGGTACGGATTGTCGACGATCACGTAGAAGCCGTACCGCTCGGCGAGCTCGATCAGTGCCTGTCGCTTCGGCGCCGAGAGACTGACCTGGGCGGGGTTGTGGAAGTCGGGCACGGTGTAGGCCGCGGCGATCCGGGCGCCGGTGGCGAGCCGCCGGGCGAGGTGTTCGACATCGAAGCCGTCGGCCACGACCGGTACCGGCAGGATCCGCGTCGTCGATACCTCCAGGGCCCACAGGAAACCCGGGAACACCGGATCGTCCACCGCGACGGTGGCACCGCGCTCGACGACGGTCAGCACCGCCAGTGCGAGGCCGTGCATGCCACCGTTCGTCACCACGATCCGGCTCGGGTCGACGCCCTCCCGTTTCGCGATCCAGTCGCACAGCGCGGCGTTTCCGCGCGCCGGCGCATACTGCAGGGACGCGACCGCGGCGTCGGGAGCCTGCCACAGCTGCGCCGCTGCCTGGCCGATCGCCTCGACCGGCAAAGCCTCAGGCGCGGGGATGCCACCCAGCAGGCGAATCGTTCCGGGGGCAGGGGCGGCCAGGCTGGCGTCGACGAAGCCCTTCGGCGCCGAGAGCCCACGGGCCAGGGCCGTCAGCCCGCTCTGTTCCTCAGGGCCTGCGGTCATGCGTTGCCTCCAGGTCCTGAGAGGAGTCTTTCGGCGCGTCGCGCGAACAGGTGCGCCTCACATGCGGTGGATTGCGTGTAGGCCCGTTCGGCGGCGGCCCGGACAGCGGTGGGGGGTGCACCGCGGGCCTGCAACAGGCGGGCCTTCAGCAGCAGGAGCAGCCCTTCGGCGTATCGCTGGCCGTAGTCCCACATTGCCTGGTCGGCTCGGTCGAGAGCGGCGTCGGCCCGATCGAGCGATCCGGCTGCCAGCCACATCTCGGCGATCAGTGCGTAGTGGTAGGCGATGCCCCATTGCGGCGGATCGAGCAGGTGGGCGACCAGGAGTTCCTCGGCCTCGGCCGCGGCGCCGGCCGGATCCTCGCCGGTGAGGGCGCGTGCCCAGCACCAGCTCTGCCGGATGTAGTGGTCGATCTGGGCGCGGAGACGGGCGAGGCCGGCGGCGGCCCACCGCTCGCCGGCTCGCCGTGCGGCTTGGGCGTCCCCGGCCATGGAAGCGATCATGGTCGTGTAGTAGACCCAGACCGAGGCCGCGTACGGGTCCCCCGGGGTGTCCCAGGTGTCGACGAAAGCCAGCGCCGCGTCGACATCACCGTGCAGCGCGGTCATGACCGCCCGCCAGCCGGGCCCTTCCCCGGGAATGCTGCCGTCCCGCCGGAGCGGTGTCTCTTCGTCCGGGGCGAGGGCGCCGCCGGCAGCGGCGACATCCTCCTCGGTGAAGGACCGGTACGCCTCGCCGATGTTGCCGATGTCCCATTGATGCAGGCCCCAGGCCTGCCGGCCGTAGCGTCGGACGGCCGGATCGGAGGACACCTGACCGAGCTCGTGCATGCGGCGGGCCAACTGCCCGCGGCCCTTCTCGATGGAGGTGTAGGCACCCATCAGACGGATGAAGAGGAAGTCGGCGGCCTCCGCCTCCCGGCCGAGGGTGCGGGCCAGGTATTCGGCCCGCTCCAGCAGGTCGAAGGTCGAGGCGTCGTATCCCGACTGTCGTCTGACGACGATGGCGAGCAGCGTGAGGGCGGAGAACTCCAGTTCCATCAGTCCGGAAGCGCGGGTGACCTGTATGGCGTAGCGCAGCTGCCGATTGGCGGACTCGAAGGCGAGCTTGGCTGCCGCGCGGCGCCCGGCGCGGATGAGCGCCTCCGCGGTGCGATCGGACTCGGCGAGGGGGCCTGCGGCCCACAAGTGGTAGGCGAGGCGTTCGGCGACGTCCTCGTCGTCGGCATGGATCTGTTCGAGCGCGTCCGCGACGCGCAGATGCAGCTGGGTGACCTGCTGTGTCGTCGCGGTCTCGGAGACCGACTCGCGCACCAGGTCGTGCGCGAAGCGTAGCGAGGACGGCCCCTGCGGCCCGGGTTCGAGCAGCCCGAGCGTATGCAGCGGTTCCAGGCGATCGAGACAGTCCGCGATGTCCACACCGGTGGCGCGGGACAGCAGCCTGAGGTCGACGTCGCGGCCGATGAGCGCGGCCACCCGCAGCAGGTCGCGGGCGCGGTCGTCGAGCCCGGCCATCCGATCGCGGACGACGTCATGGACGGTGGAGGGGACTCCGGCCGATGCGGACGTGTCGCCGTCGGCATCGCCGATCGCGCCGACGCCGCTGAGGAGCCGGGACAGTTCGCGGACGAAGAACGGATTGCCGGAGGTACGGGCGTGGATGGCGCGGGCGACGGCGTCGCCGGGATCCTGGCCGGCCTCGTGGCGGATGAGTTCGGCCACGTCGGCCGGACCGAGCGGGCCGAGCCGGAACCTCCGGTGACCGGGCCGCCGGCTGGCAGCGGCCAGCACCCGGGAGAGGTCCGGGCTGAGTGTGGGTGCGCGGTCGCGTAGCGCGCCGATGATCGCGGTGCCGTGGGGAAGCCGCCCTGCCAGGTGCTGCAACAACTGCAGGGAGGTGGCGTCGGCCCATTGGAGGTCATCAAGTATCAGGAGTGTCGGCCGCCGCACCGAGGCTTGTCCGACGAGGGCGACGACCTGTTCGAACAGCCGGAACTGGGCGTTGCCGTTGGGGAGTTCCCGGGCCGCGTCGTCCCGCGCCGCAAGGAGGCTGCCCAGCCCGCCGGTGAGCCACTGCTCGCTCGCCGGAGCGGGCAGACTGCGGACGACCTGGCTCAGTGCCTGCTCCCATGGCCACATCGCCGGTGTCCCGTCGCCCTCCAGGCAGGAGCCCCAGACGGTGAGTGCACCCAGTCGACCCGCCAAGGCGGCGGCCTCCTCCAGCAGCCGGGTCTTGCCTGCGCCCGGTTCGCCTTCGACGATGCCGATCGCGGTGTCGCCGGCGAGTGCGCGCTCCACGATGCGCCGCAGCGTGGCGAGTTCCTCGGTCCGGCCGATCAAGGTGGCCGCCGTGGTCCGCCCGGCCTCCTCGTCCGCCTCCCGCACAGGCGGCGACGCCAGGGACTGGGCGAGAATCCGCCGCTGCGCGTCCTCCAGCGCCGGACCCGGGTCGATGCCGAGCTCCTCGGCGGGCCGGTCGCGGGTCTGACGAAACACCGACAGCGCCTCCGCCTGGCGTCCGGCAGCGCCGAGAACGCCGATGAGACCGGCCAGCACGAGTTCGTTGAACGGTGCCATCGATGCGGCCAGTTGCAGAGCCGCGAGCACCCGATCCGGTCGGCCCATCGACACCGCAAGCTCCGCCGCCGCCGTGCACGCGTCGTAGAACTCGTTGTCGAGTGCGGCGAAGACCGTCGTGGCGATGGTCCCGTCGGCGATGCCGTCGCCCGCCGGGCCGTGCCAGAGCCCGAGCGCTCCGACGTAGTGATCGAGGGCCGCCTCGCGATCGTGCTGCGTCAGCGCGGCTCTGGCGGCATCGACGAGTTCTCGGAAGGCGACGAGGTCCAGCGTGGCGGGGCCGGCGGCGAAAAGGTAGGAATTGCCGCGACGATGGAGGAACGAGCCGGCTTCGCGGACGGGCAGTAGGGGTTCGAGCAGCCGTCGCAACGCGCCGATGTACTTCTGAAGTACGTTCAAGGCACTGGAGGGGGCGCTCTCGCCCCAGATCAGGTCGATCAGCTCGCTCGTGCTGGTCGGCCTGCCGGTGCGGGCCAGCAGCAGAGCCAGGAGGTATGCCTGTTGCCGTGGCCCGGCACCCAGTTCGACACCGTCGCGCCAGATCCGTAGCGGGCCCAGGACCTGCAGATACGGCGATCCGCTCCCGGCCGGCTGATCTTCACCGCCGGACCGGGCTGCAAGGACTGGCACCGCTACCCTCCTCGATCCCGGGGCGGACACGACCCGGTCTCCGCTAGTGCCGACTTCGTGCGAGTGTACGTGGACTGGCCGAATTCCACCGCTGGGTGCGGCAAGGCTCGATCACGCCTTCGCAGGTGCCGCCGGCCACTCCGGCGGCCGTCGGCACGCCACAGCCTGCGGTGCAGCATCGGCGGAGGGGGCCGGTGCGGGGCGTCGGCCACCTCAGCGCCGGCACTTGACGCATTGGCCAAGATCTCGTACCGCTCGGCGCACCGGCACCATCGTCGGATCCTCCCTGGCGAGTGTCGACTCCTCATTCGGGCGAGGGCGACGTCGGTCGGCGCCCTTCTCGCCGGGCGTGCGTAGCGAGACGGACTTTACGGGCGGTGGAGCACCGTCCGCAGACGGTTCACTCCGCGTCAAGTGGAGGGCGCCAGTCTTGCGGTGTGCGACGGCGCCACTGCCTGCCGGGCTGCCTACCGCACTGACGCGACGACCTTGAATGCCCAAATAAGCCGAAAGGGGCAGGACTTCATATGAGCCCAGTGCAACCGTTCCGGAGAATCGTGACCGGCCATGACGCGTCCGACCGTGCGGTGATCACGCAGGACGCACCGCCGACTCGCGTGGTGGAGATCGGCGGACCTGGTGGCCCGACCTTCTATGAGGTGTGGAACACACGCCAGACGCCGGCCGTCATCGACCGGCAGTCGGGTGAGCCGGCGGAGGACGGTCTGGTGCTCGGACCTCCCGAACGTGGCACTCGCATCCGGGTGATCGACTTCCCTCCGGAGGACGACCGGATCCGGAACCTGACGGGGGCCGAGGCGGCCGAGAAGTTCGGGGAGATGGGCGGTGCCGACGCCGCACGGTCCGCTGCCGGCGCCCCTCATCCGTTGATGCACCGCACGCAGACGATCGACTACGGGATCGTCATCGAGGGCGAGCTCACGCTGGTCCTCGACGATGACGAGACCATCGTCCGCACCGGAGACATCGTGATTCAGCGCGGCACCAACCACGCATGGGCAAACCGGTCGGCTGCGAACTGCCGGGTCGCCTTCGTACTCATCGACGGCCAGTACACCGACGGACTCTGAGGAGGAGCGTCCTATGCGTATTCGACCCATCCCACCCGATGAGCTCAACCCTCAACTCCGCGAGGTGCATGACGGCATCGCCGGCCTCGTCACCGAGGAGCAGGACCGCGTCGTCATCCTCGACGACGACGGCGCGCTCGTCGGGCCGTTCGCGGCGATGCTGCACTTCCCCACGTTCGGGGTGCCGGCTCTGTTCCTGCAGCGGGCGGTCGCGGCCGAGGCTCGCCTCGATCCCATCGTTCGCGAGGTGGCGATCCTCACCGTCGGCGGCGCCTACGGCGCCCGGTACCTGCTGTACGCACACGAGCAGACGGCAGATGAGGTCGGCCTGCCGGCGGCACAGATCGCGACCTTGGCGGCGGGCGGACGGCCCTCCGGGCTGAGTGACGAACAGGCCGTCGCCCACGACGTCGCGATGGCGTTGACCTCCGGACGCATACTGCCGGACTCCACATACGACCGGGCCACGCAGTTGCTGGGCCACGACGGGGTCGGCGAGCTCGTGTTCCTCATCGGCAGCTACTGCCTCATCGCAATGGTGCTGAACTGCTTCGACGTGCCGGTCCCCGGTCGGGAACCGTCAACTGCCCAGCCGTGACGACGACAAGGTGTCTGCCGGCGATTGCGGCGTTGCGGATCGTCGCTTCGTAGTGCTCGGGCATCCGGGCGGCCGGCCGCGGCGGCCGGAGCACGCGGTCAGGCCGCCCACCGGCGGTGGACGGCCTGACCGCGGATGTCAGCGGGCTGCGCTGTCCGCAAGCTCGGCCATCAGTTCCTCGGCGCGGCGGGCGAACAGGTGGGCCTCGCGCTCGACGGACAGTGCGTGCGCCCGCTCGGCAACGGCCCGGAGGGTGGCGACCGGCTCGCCGCGTACCTGCAGCACCCGTGCCCGGAGCAGAAGCAGCAGGCTTTCGGCGTAGCGCTGGCCGTACGTTTCGATGGCCGAGTCCGCTCGGTCGAGCGCTGCGTCGGCCTCGTCCAGCTTTCCGGCTGCCAGCCACATCTCGCCGAGGAGCCCGTACCAGGTGGCCTGGCCCGAGCGCGGCGGGTCGGAGAGCGACGCGACGATCAGATCCTGTGCCTCTGCGGCTGCGCCGGCCGGGTCCTCGCCGGTCACGGCGCGCGCCCAGCACCGGGCCAGCCGTTGGTAGCTGCCGAGGAAACCGAACGAGAACGCCGGGTCGACGGCGATCCCGCGCTCAGCCGCGCGCAGTGCCCGCACGGGGTCGCCGATCAACGCGGCGACCCGTGCGGAGTAGGTCGCCCACACCGTGATCACGTAGGGATCGTCTCCTGCGGCGGCCTCCATCGTGTCGAGCAGGGCCAGCGCCGCGCCGGTGTCACCGTGCAGCGCGGTCATCATCGCGAGCATCCCGCCCCCTATCAGCCGCAGATCGCGCCGGAGCGGGTCTTCCTCCTGATGGGCCGGGTCGTCCAGCACGGTCCAGTCGGTCCGGCTCAGGTACCGGAACGCCTCGCCGATGTTGCCGAGACCCCACTGGTGGATGCCCCAGGCGTACCAGCCGTAGGTGCGCACCACCGGGTCGTCGGACACCTCTCCCTGCTCCAGCAGCCGGCGGGCCAGTCGGCCGGCGCGGTCCAGTTTCATGCCTTGGGCGTACGCGGCCCAGCGGGAGTAGAGGAAGTCGGCGGCCTCCCGTTCCCGGTCGAGTACACGGGAAAGGTGTTCAGCCCGCTCCAGCAGGCCGACCGCTGAACCCACGTATCCCGCCCGCATGCCGTCCACCGCGGTGAACAGTGACAGGGCAGCCAGCTCCAGCTCCGCCAGGCCCGCTGTCCGTGCCACCTGCGCGGCCGAGTGAAGCTGGCGCGCGGCTGCCTCAAGAGCCAGTTTGGCCGCCGCGCAGCGGCCTGCGCGGACGAGCGCGGTCGCGGTTCGGGCCGGATCCGCGAGGGGGCCGGCAGACCACAGGTGGTGGGCGAGGCGCTCGGCCACCAGTTCGGTGTCCGCGGCCCTGTGCTCCAGGGCGTCGGCAATCAGCAGGTGCAGTCGGGCCGCGCGCGGTGGCGGTATGTCCTCGGCCACCGATTCGCGGACCAGGTCGTGCGGAAAGCCGAACGAGTAGGGGTCCCCGGGCGAGGGTTGGAGCAGGCCGAGCCCTTCGCACGACTCCAGGCGGTCCAGACACGTCTGGTGGTCCAGGCCGGCGGTGCGGGCAAGGAGAGCGAGGTCGACGGTACGGCCGATGAGCGCGGCGATCTGCAACAGGCTTCTGGCGTCAGCTCCCAGTCCGGTCATCCGGTCGCGAACGACATCCCGGACAGTGGCCGGTACCGCGGTCCGGGCCGCGGTGGCCTCCGTGAGGACATGGGCGTCGGCGAGCAACCGGGACAGCTCGCGGACGAAGAAGGGGTTGCCTGCGGTGCGGGTGTGGATGAGGCGGGTGGCACCCGGGCCCGGGTCCTGTCCCGTCTCACGGCGGACGAGTTCGGCCACCTCGGCCGGGCCGAGCGGGCCGAGCGGGATCCGGCGGTGACCGGGCAGCCGACTCGCCGCGGCGAGCATCCGCCCCAGTTCCGGGCTCGGCGCGGGCGCACGGTCGCGGAGCGCCCCGATCACGGCGGTGCCGCCCGGCAGCCGAGCCATCAGGTGACCCAGCAGATCCAGCGAGGCGGCATCGGCCCACTGAAGGTCGTCGACGACGAGCACCACAGGTCGCCGCGCGGAAACCTGGCGGACGAGCGCGACAGCCTGCTCGAAGAAGCGGAACTGGACGCCGCTGTCCGGCAGGGCCGACGTCGTGTGGCCGTTGCCGCGCGGTGTCACGAGACGACCGAGTTCGCCCGCCTGCCAGTTCCCCCGCGCTGCGGCCGGCACGTCGTCCAGGAGCACGTTGATGATCTGCGCCCACGGCCACATCGACGGCGTGCCGTCCCCCGGCAGGCAATGGCCCCAGACAACGAGTGCGCCACGCCGGTTCGCCTCGGCGCCGACCTCCTCAAGCAGGCGGGTCTTGCCCACTCCGGGTTCTCCTTCGACCAGCACAAGCCCCGTCGATCCGGCGAGTGCCGATTCCACCGCATGCCGCACCACCGCCAGTTCCTCGGCCCGGCCGACCAGGCAGTCGGCAGTCGACGCCCCGGTGGTGGGTGCCGCCAACCGTTCATAGGGCATTTCCTCAGCCGGTGCCCGTTCCAGCACACGCAGGTGAGCGGCCACCAGTGCCGGGCCGGGGTCGACGCCCAACTCCTCAGCCAGCCGGGCGCGGACGGTCCGGAACACCGACAGCGCCTCGGCCGGCTGACCGGCGGCAGCCAGGGCGGCGATGAGACTCGCCTGCACTCTCTCGTGCAACGGCGCCATCCGGGCGGCCATGTGCAAGGACTGGAGCACCCGTTCGGGCCGGCCGAGCCCTATCGCCAACTCGGCCGCCGCCACGCAGGCGTGGTGGAACTCGCCGTCCAGCCCGGCGAAGATCGCCATACCGGTCGAACCGTAGGCGACCCCGTCACCGGCCGAGCCCTGCCAGAGCCCCACCGCTTCCAGGTACCCGTCGAGTGCCGCAACGGGCCGCTGCTCTGCGATGGCGCCCTCGGCCGCGTCGACCAGCTCACGGAACCTTACGACGTCCAGTGTCCCGGGAGCAGCCACGAACAGGTACGCACTGCCGCGACGCTGCAGGTACGAGCCGGGTTCACGCGCGGGCAACGCCGGCTCCAGCAGCCGCCGCAGCGCGCCGACATACTTCTGGAGAATGTTGACCGCCGAGGCCGGGACGTCCTCGGCCCAGATCAGGTCGACCAACTCGCCGATGCTGACCGGCTCGCCCGCACGGGCGAGGAGCACGGCGAGCAGATACGCCTGCTGCGGAGGACCGGCGTCCAATTCCACGCCGTCTCGCCAGACCCGTAGCGGACCGAGAACCTGCAGACGCAGGGACGCGTCGGAGGAGGCCATTCCTTTTTCCATTCCCAGTCCCGGGTCGCCCTCGCTGCCGTCCATTGCCCGTGGTGACGAAGTCACGCGGCGGGGAAAGCGACTACTGCTCATTGCCGGCCAGAAGGGCAAGGCAAACGACCAGGGGCGACAGGTGATCGCGGCAGGTTCTTCAGCCGGGCAACGCGCCGAGTGCCACTGGACAGGCTGGAGTCACAAGCCGTTGTCCGTCGTGCTGTCGACGGGACGCGCGGACAGTAACCGCGGTCGGCCCGTCCTACTGACCGATCACCAGGTCCTCGGTGGGCAGTGTCTGGCAGGCCAGCCGCCAGCCCGCCGCCAACTCGTCGGCGGAGAACATCCCCCGGTCGTCGGTCTCGTAGGCGCCGGAGAGCACCCGCACCCGGCAGGTACCGCAAGCGCCCTCGCCGCACGACTGGGGCAACGCGACGCCGACGGCGTTGGCGGCGTCGAGGACCGACTGCCCGGGGCTGCACGGGAACGCCGGGGCGCCGCCCACCGTGCCGATCATGAACTCGGTGACACCCGCCGCCGCGGCGGCGACGGCGATGGCGTGCGCCTTCTCCCGGCGGGTCTCCTTGCTCCGGCCCGACACGAACGCCTCGGTGCGGATGGCCTCTCGCGGCACCCCCAGTTCCGTCAGGCGGCCGATCAGGGCCTGCATCATGGGCGCCGGCCCGCACAGGTGCACGCGGGTCGTCGGGCCGGCATGGGGCAGCAACTCGTCGAGACCGATCCGCCCTGTTCGGTCGGTCGCGAAGACCGACACCTCCAGCCCCGGCAACCGGGACCGCAGCGCTTCGACCTCCGGCCCGAACACCACCTCGTCCTCGGTCCGGTAGCTCGCCAGCAGGACGATCCGCCCCGTGTGACCGGCGTCGGCGGCCGCGAGCAGGACACTCATCAGCGGGGTGATCCCGACGCCCCCGGCGATGAGCAGGAGTGTGTCCGCCGTGCCTTCCTCGGAGCCCGGCTCCCAGGTGAACTCGCCGTGCGGGCCGCTCACCCGCAACGCCAGCCCGAGCTCCAGTTCCTCATGCAGGAAACCCGAGCCCAGCCCGTCCGGCTCGTGCTTCACAGCGATCTCGATGAAGCCGCTCTCCCCGGGACTGCTGCAGATCGAGTACGACCGTTCGATCGGCTCGATGGCGACGGGCAGGTCGACCTTCACGTACTGCCCGGCGGCGAACGAGAACGGCATCGTGTCCCCGTCCAGGGGTTCGAAGCGGATCCTTCGGACCGTCGGGGTCAGCACCTCGATGCCGGCCACACGCAGATAGCCCTCCCAGGGCGTGGCCGAATCCCGGGTCGTCCCGCCGGAACGGATGGACCTCCACATCGTCCCGAGCTGCCGTGGTTTCAGGACAGCGTTCGCCGCCATCAGCCCGCCCGCCAGCGCCCCCACCACGCCGGACCCCCAGGCGTCCTGCCCGGCCACGAAGAGGCCCTTGACCGGGGTACGGCATCCCGCCCGCGCCGAGCGCAACCGCTGGGGAGTCGCCGCGAGTCCGTAGAAGGATCCCCGCACGCTGTGCTGATAGGTCTCGAACGACAGCGGCGTCGCCAGTTCGGCGAACGCGATCGTCTCCCGGAAGCCGGGCCAGCGTTCCTCCAGGCGGGCGATCAGCCGTCCGGTCAGCTCGTCCTTGAACTTCCGGTAGCTGTCCGGCCGCTCGTTCTCGGGCGTCCCGCGCCACTCGTCGACCACCTTCGGATCGACGAGTTCCAGCAGCTCCACCGTGTGGAACCGGGCGGCCGGGTTGTTGAGCGAGGCGAACGACACGTACAGCGTGCCTTCCCCCGGAGGGCGACGAATGCTGTCGTGCTCGTCGAGACCCGGCATGAACCAGTGGTTCTCGCCGCGCAGCCCGAACTCGGCCGGCGACCGGTTCAGCCCGAGAAACAGCATGACCGCCGACCGTTCCTCGGGCAGCTCCGCCAGTTCGTGGCTTTTCCCGATCAGGGCGTACGTGTTGCGCACTCCGGCCGCCGAGACAACTGTGTCCGTCCGCACACGGTAGCGGCGGCCGGTGGCGGTGTCCTCGACGTCGACACCGGCCACCTTGCCACTCTCGACGACGACCTCGTGAACCCTCTGCCGGGAGCGCAGCACCACGTCATACCGCTGCAGGATCTCCAGAACGACCCGGTTGAGCTCCTGCGGGCCGCCCACGGGATGTGCGGTGCCTTCCATGAAGAAGGTCAGCGGGACCGCCGCGTGATAGCCGAACGCGCTCGACGCCGGCGGAGTGCCGTACAGCCCCCACCGCGCGGCCAGAACGGCCCGCAGACGCGGATCGCGGAAACTGCGGGCAACCTGGTCCCGCAACGATCGGAACGTCGACGGGAACAGCCGCTCGACGACGGGCGCACCCGCTTTGCGCAGCCCGGCGGGGAACGATGCGAAGACATTGCGCGCGGCCAGCCCGGCCATGGCCCAGCGAGTGATGCGGAAGAAGCCGTCTATGGCGTCGGCCTCGGCGGGGAACCGTTCCTTCAGACGCGTGCGGAACCCCTCCTTCGTGGCGGGGACGGCGAAATCGAACCCCGGGAAGTGCAGTGCGTCGTACTCGTCCGGCAGCGGCGAAAGCTGCGCCCGTCCATCCGTCATGAACCCGAGGAACGGGCCGGCGTTTGCGCTCATGTAATGCAGCCCGGTGCCGAACCGGTATCGCCCGGCGCGGGAGAACTCGTGCGTCATCCCGCCGAGCGTGTAGTGCTGTTCGAGGACGAGAACACTCTTCCCGCCGAACTGCGCGATCGTGCGCGCCGCCGCGAGACCGCCCATACCCGACCCGATCACCACCACGTCGGCTTCCGCGTCCGACACCATCTGCAACCCCCAGTCATCCGTCCCCTGCAGGCTCAGATTGGCCGAACCGGCTTGACGTCGACTGAATGATCAGTGGAGGCCATCCGGAACCAGGTCCCGGACTTATTCAATTCCCGTCCACTGCGACGTCCTAGCTTTGCGCCGAGCCCGAGGGTGCGCAGCCGTGTCGTTCTTCGCTGAATTCATCCGCACACCCACCACGGTCGCCGCGGTCGCGCGTCCGGTTCGTCGACCGACGTGTCCGGACACTTCCGGCGGTCGATGTCGCGCCGGCGGACGTGTCCCGCAAGCGCGGTTCGAAGAAGTGGTCGTCAGCCGGACGGTGCGGGAGAACCCGACACCCGCTCCGGTCCTTGTCGGCCGTCATCCGAAGGAGAGGTTGGTCCATGGTGAGCGGGAATCCGACGATCGTGCTCGTGCACGGAGCCTTTGCCGACAGCAGCGGCTTCAACGCCGTCGCCAAGCGGCTTGTCGCGGACGGTCATCCGGTGGTCGCCGCGCCGAATCCACTTCGAGGGCTCACCTTTGACGCGGCCAACGTCAAGGCACTGCTGGACAGCATCAAGGGACCGATCGTGCTGGTCGGGCACTCGTACGGCGGTGCGGTCATCTCCGCTGCCGCCGCGGGAAACGCGAACGTGAAGGCACTGGTCTACCTGGCGGCGTTCGTGCCGGAGACGGGCGAAAGCGCGCAAGCACTGGTCGAGCGGTTCCCGGGCAGCACTGTGGGCGAGTCCTTGAAGCCTGTGCCACTGCCCGACGGACAAGTAGACCTGTACATCGACCCGAAGGTCTTTCATCCCCATTTCGCGGCCGACGTGTCGGCGGAGGAAGCCGCCCTCTATTCGATCACGCAACGCCCGGCCACCGGCGCCGCCCTCGGCGAGCCCGCCACCGGTCCGCAAGCCTGGCACACGATCCCGAACTACAACCTCATCAGCGGCGCCGACAGGATCATCCCACCGGCGACGCAGGAGTTCATGGCCCAGCGTTCCGGCGCGAAGACCCAGGTGGTCGAGGGTGCTTCACACATGGTGTTCGTCTCCCGGCCGGGTGCGACGGTGGCCCTCATCGAGACAGCCGTGCAGGAACAGGTGCTCCCGCGATAGCACCGCCGATCACCGCAAGTGAATCGACCCGATGATCCGTGGGAGAGAAAATGCATAAGAGCGAAAGGGCCATGAGGTGGGGCCTGCGGGTCCACCTTTTCTGGTACATCATCGCCCATGTGGCCCAGGTGGCGCTGTGGGCGATTTTCACACCCGACCACTTCTTCTGGCCCTTGTGGTCGATTCTGAGCTGGGGTATCGGGCTGGTGATCCACTTCTGGGCGGTTCGTTCGAAATCCCGATCGCTCGTCCGGCCGTGACCTGAACCATCGCAACGAGGGCCAGAGGAGGATCATGTCCGAGAAAGTGGTTCCGGGTCGGAACACCGCCGCCGCCGAAGGCGACGTCGTCGTCTTCCACATCGGGCTACGGATCAACCGGCTGCGAGCATTCTCCAGCTGGTTGCCGGCATTCATGTCGATGCCGCGAATGCTGCGCGAGCTGGCACAGGAAAGGAGCAGCGGGCTCCTCGGCTACAAGGTGCTCTACGGCAGCTTCCGAGACTTCTACGTCGTCCAGTACTGGTCCGACAAGGAACAGCTCCTCGCCTACGCCCACCAGCAGGACAAGGAGCACCGGCCCGCTTGGGCAGCGTTCAACCGACGAGCACGTGCCGGGAAGGGTCATGTGGGTATCTGGCACGAGACGTTCATCGTCCCGGCAGGCTCCTACGAATCGGTGTACGTCGACATGCCCGCATACGGCCTCGGCGCCGCGACAGGTGTCGTACCGGTCGGCCGACGCGGCGACACGGCGGCCCAGCGTCTGAGGGCGGCAGAGATGTAGGCGTCCGTTCCGCGAGAATCGCTCACGCTGAACCGCCCTGGCTCGCACGGAGACCACGTGGTCTCCGCACCGCAGTACACCCGAGTGCCAGGGAGCCGGACGGCTTGCCGGGCGGCGAGGCGGCGAACACCGAAGTTCCAGGCGCGCGCCGATGGGCTGCGAATGGATTTAAAAGCGTACGAGAAAACAGCCGGCGCCGGGATGAGCCACCCCGGCGCCATTAACCTCCGCGTTTCGCTTCGGGCGGCTGATTTGATGTGACGGCCGTGTAGCGTTTGCCCCCTGACCACTTGTCAGGGGGCAAACCTCACTAACTACTGAGCCGCGAAGTTCACGAACGCGGCCCACGCGGCACCATCGACCGTGAGCCCCAAGCGCATAGCGTCCTTGGAGTCCCGAACGTGAATGGCCTCGGAGCAGGCGGCGACCTCCGCGGATCCCCCTCACCTATTCGATCCGCGCCGAGAAGGCTTGAGCCATTCGATCCTGCACGGATCGGGACCATGCCCATACAGACGTGAAGCCTCTGGCAGGACGGCCCAACCATGCGCTCAGCTCCTTCCGCCAGGCCGTACTCGTCCTTCACTGGTTCCGCGAGCGCGGCTGTGTGCAGTACTCGACGGAACGACTTGTGGTTCAGCCAGAAACCAGCTGAGCAAACATCACTGGCTGGCAGAGGCCCTTCCCAGCAGACTTCACGGCCGCGGCGCATTTGGACGGCACTTGATGCTTGTACGTCTGCAGGGTGAAGCCCGGGTCCGCGTGACCGAGAGACTCGAAGAACGCCTTGATACTCTCCTCTGCGTGCAGGAGCACGGTGGCGTGGGCCTCCAACTCCTCGGACTGTGAGCCCATCAGAATCGGCCCCTCCACCGCCATGGCTGGGACGGGAAGACCCGTGTTGCCTCGGCTCGGTTGCCCTTCAAGAAGAACGCACCTGACAGGCTTCGTGCCGAGCAGTTCCCCGGACGCGGGCGCTCACGAGCGCGTACTCCTCTCGCTGTATCGCGCCGCCCGGATGACGCCGCTGCACGAAACGGGGCAGGCGAGTCTCGTCATCGCCCTGGCCGCCGCCGGCCGACAGGCAGAAGCGCTGGCGGTGTTCCGGACCGTTCGCGCCCAGCTGGCCGAGGAGTTGGGCATCGATCCTGGCCCGGCGCTGGTGACCGCACAACAGCGCGTACTGGAACAGACACCGGCACCGGCCGAGGAAACGCCGTACGAACGGCCGCCGGCCGCTGCCGGCGAAACCCCGCCCGGCGGCCGCCTGGTGGGCCGGGACCAGGAGCTCGCGGTGCTGCGGCAGGCCGTGGAGCCCGCGCTGGCCGCAGGCACCGGGTTCGTCCTGGTCGAGGGAGAACCCGGGGTGGGCAAGACCCGCCTGCTTGAGGAGGCCGACGCCGAAGCCCGCCGGAGCGGCGCACTCGTCGTCTGGGGCCGCTGTCTGGAGGGAGACGGCACGCCCTCGATGTGGCCCTGGGTGCAGGCCGTCGGCGCGATCCTCGGCAGTCTGCCTGCCACAACGCGCGAGGAGTGGCACGTCGGCGAACTCGGCCGCCTCCTGGGCCCGCAGGGGCGTGTCCCCACAACGCCGGTGCTGCCGGACGGCGGCACCCAGTTCCGCCTGGTCGAGCAGTCTGTCGCGCTCGTAGGCCGGGTGTCGGTGGGCCGGCCGGTGGTGCTCGTCGTCGACGACCTCCAGTGGGCCGACGCCGCCTCACTCGATCTGTTCAGCCACCTGACGGCTCACCTGCCGCGCGGCACGGCCGTGATCGGGGCGCTCCGCGACCGTGCGCCCACACCCGGCACGGAGTTGGAACGGCTGCTCGCCGCGGCGAGTCGGCTGCCCCGCCACCGCCGGATCCGGCTCGACCCGCTCGACCCGGCCGAAGTGGCCGAACTCGTCCGCCAGGAGACCGGCCAGGACCCCGGCCCCGGCGCCACCCGCAACATCCACGCCCGCACCGCAGGCAACCCCTTCTTCGTCCGGGAACTGTCCCGCCTCCTCGCCGGCCGCAGCGTCCTCACCGAGGCCGCCACCGCACGCACCGGAGTGCCCGCCACCGTCCGGGACGTCGTTCGCGACCGGATGGCCGGACTGGACACCGACACCAGACACCTGTTGCAGATCGCCGCGCTGATCGGCCGGGACGCCGACCTCGCGCTGCTCGCGCGCGCCGCCGGACTCGACATGCCGACCTGCCTCGACCGCCTTGAACCCCTACAGGAACTCGGCCTCCTCGAGCCCTCCCCCGGAGATCCGCATTCGTTCCGCTTCGCACACGACCTGGTCCGCGAGTCCGTCGCCGATGCCACACCGCCGCGTCGGGCGATCCAGCTGCACCTGCTCGTCGCGGACGCACTGGAGCACAACACGACCACGGACGACGAGCGCCTCGCCCATCACCTGTGGGCCGCCGGCCCCCTCGCGGACCCGGCCCGCACCGCCACCGCACTGATACGCGCGGGCCGCTGCGCGGCGGGAAAGTCAGCACTCGATGCCGCCGCACGACAGCTGCAGTCCGCCGCGCAGGTGGCGCGCGCAGCGGGCCTGGCGGAGCTGGAACTGTCCGCCCTCTCGCTCTTCACCGCGGTGGACGGGATGCGGGCGGGGAACGTCGGCTCGGCGCTCGAACTGCTGGAACGGGCCGAGTACCTGGCACGTGGCCTGGGCCGGGAACGGGAGGCCGCCGACTTCCTCTTCTCCCGCTGGGCCGCCCACTCCCAGGGCATCCAACTCGACCGCGCCGGACGACTGGCACGGCGGCTGCTGGAACAGGGCGAGGCATCCGCCGACCCGGTCGTCCGCACGTACGGCCAGTACGCGTGGGGCATCCACCACTGGGACGTCGGCCACATCGTCGAGGCGTACCGGTACCTGAGCCAGACCAGCGCGACCATGCTCGACGCCCTGACGCAGGGCCGGGAGGACCCGCTCCGGCGCGACCTGCGGCTGCTCGGGCCTGCCATGCTCGCACTGATGACCGCGCTGCACGGCGACCTCCCCACAGCACAGGCACTGTTCGACACGATCGAGACCACCGCTGACGACGACCCCTACGTGATCACCGTCTGGGCCGCATTCGCCTGCACGGCCGCAGCACTGGCCGGCGACGCCGCGCAGGCGCTGCGCACGGCCGAGCGAGGGAGCGCCCTGGACCCCGAGTTCTCGTTCGTCTTCCTCGGCAGCTACCAGCGGCTGGCTCTGTGCTGGGCGCACGCCGTGGCCGGCGAGGACCCGGCCGGCGCCGCGGCGGAGGCACAACGGCTGATCACCGTGGCGCTGGCCGACCCACCACGCTCCGGCCTCGCCACCTGGTACGGCCTCCTCGGCGAAATGTGGCTGATGGCCGGCAAGTTGGACGAAGCCGCCGCAGCCCTCGACCGGGCGGACTCGGCCCTGGACACACACGGCCAGCGCTACGCCGAGGGCCTGCTGCTCCTGATACGGGCGCGGGTGCTACAGGCCCGCGGTGAACCCGCCGCCACCGTCCGGGCCACCGCCGAACGAGCCGTGGCACTGTCCACCGAACGCGAAGCCCACCTCTTCGCCCACCGCGCGAAAGAACTGCTGACTTGACGGAACTGAACTGTTCCTGGATGCGCCGCCGACGGGCGCCCCGGCATCGTCCAGCGCGCCGAGAAATGGGACGACCCGCTCTCGTTCCAGGGTGCCCCCGCATCATTGACCGTCGACCGCCGCTCCCTGCCCGCGCTTCGAAAGGCCGCATCCAGAACTCAAGCTCACACTCCACACGACGGCCGCCCGTACGCACGATCGGGCGGGCTCCCCGCCGATGATCCCCGCCTACGCAGCCGAAACGAGTGTGGCTCTGGCGCATCATGGCCATCCACCACAACAGCGACGGCGCAGCCGACTACGTCATCAACTCGAACGGCTATCCCCGCTCAGCGGGGTGAACCACTACTCCGTGTGACCCTGCCGGCCATCCGGGCAGCACAGGTATCCCGCAACCCGTTCACTGGACTGGGGCCGCCTCCGGGGAGAATCTGGGGAGTATGCGCAGCCCTGGGGAGCGCGTGGGGAGAATCGACTGCACAACACGGCATGAGCCCGAAAGACCGTGAAAGACACGTCGACGCAGGTCAGAGACAGCTCATACGCCATCACCGCAGGTCAGCGCCGTTAGGTAGACAACTTCAAGAAGATCTCCTCGCCCTGCCGTAACCAAGCCTCCGACCTGGCCTTTTGAGTACTTTTCAACGCTGGGGAGAATCCGGGGAGAATCGAATGACACTCCCCACCTCGCGCCCGGTGCAACGAACCCGCCCGGCTTCCCTGTTCGCCAGCGCCGGCCGAGCCGACCGCCCCTGTGACGCATCACAGACAGTGACACCAGCGCGCCACCACCGGCAGCGGGCTGCCGCAGGCAGTCGCGATGTCCGCGGCAGGTCTTCTCCACGGCCGTCGAGAGGTTCTGGAGGAGGGATCTGGTGGGCCGTCGGCGAGGTGCCTGCTGAGCAGGCCCTTTTCCCATGGCCCCCAGCCCCGAACGACGCATGCGGCTTTCGCCGCACGTCGCTCTCCAGTGACTATTCCGTGAGTGCTGGCACAGGTCTTGTGCCGTGGATGTCCGGGTGACAACTTCCGCAGGCCACGAGGGTTTTGCGGTGTCGCGCGGCCATGAGATCCGCCCACGGCGGCCGGTTCCCGGATCGTCCGAGGTCGGCGAGTTGGGCGACGTGATGGACTTCCACCTCGTCGACGCGTCCGCATGGCTCGCACCGCCCGGCCAGAAGCCGGGTGACCAACTCCCTGCGTTTGATGGTGAGCGGGGCGCTGGGCTTTGGGCCGCACGTAGGTGCTGAGCTTGTTGAGGAGTGCTTCGCCTGCGCGGTGTTCAGAGTTGGGTCTGGCCGCCGTTGACCTCGTAGACGGAGCCGGTGACGAAGGCGGCTTCGTCCGAGAGCAGGAAGCTCACCACGCCTGCGACCTCGTCGACCTGGCCCACGCGGCCCATCGCGGTTTTCGCGGCGATGGAGGCGCGGACCTCCGGCGGGAGTGCTCGTGCCGACGGTGCGTCGATCGGACCGGGTGCGACGGCGTTGATGCGGATGCCTCGCTGCGCGTATTCGACCGCGGCAGAGCGGGTGAGCCCGACGATGCCGTGCTTGGAGGCCGAGTACGCGGCCCGCCCGGCGTGGGCCATCACCCCGGCGGTGGAGGCCATGTTGAGGATGGTCCCACCGCCGGCTTCGAGCATGTGGGCGATCTCGGCCTTCATGCTGTGGAAGACGCCGGTCAGGTTGATGGTGATGACGTCGTTCCAGTCGTTCAGAGCGATGTCGTGGACCTCGACCAGATCGGGCGTGATGCCGGCGTTGTTGAAGGCGAGGTCGAGGGCGCCGTAGGTCGTGACGGTGAAAGCGACGAGACGCTCGGTGTCGTCGAACGAGCGGACGTCCGCGGCGAACGCGGATGCGAGGTGTCCGGCGGCGCGGAGTTCCGCGGCGACGCGTTCGGCGGCCCCCGCGTCACGGTCGGCGACGACGATACGCGCGCCGTCCGCGGCGAGTCGCCTCGCGGCCGCTTCGCCGAGGCCGGATCCGGCGCCGGTGACGAGCCCGACCTTGCCGGTCTTGTCTCGCCTGTCGTGGGGGCTGGTGGTCATGCGGCGGCCTCCTCGGTGGTGAGCTGGACGAGTGTGAAGACGGCGCCCGCGGGGTCGAGGAAGACCGTGATCGTGCCGATCTCGATCGGCATCGGCGGCATGAGCCGGGTGCCGCCGTGTTCGGTGGCGGCCGTCGCGGCGGCTTCGATGTCGTCGACGGCGAAGTACACGTCCCAGTACGCGGGGGTCTCGGCAGGCATGGCCGGCGGCCGTGGCAGGAGCCCGGAGAAAGATCTGCCGTGTGTCTGCCACTCGCGGCGGCCGAGGCGACCGCTCGGCTCCGTGAGCCCCCACCCGAACGCCTCGCGGTAGAACGCTGCGGACGTGTCGACGTCGTCGGTGATCAGTTCGCCCCATGCGAGGGTGCCGTGTGCGGGCCGCTTGGAGTGCCGTGTGGCGGGCGCGCGGAGCGCGAACCGTGTTCCGTTGGGATCGATCACGACCGCGGTTTCGGCGGAGTCGCCGTCGGCCGGGGGCAGGACCGCGCCGTTGGCGTTGGAGACGGCGGTCAGCGCGGTGCCGAGGTCGTCGACGTCGAAGTGGATGAGCCATCCAGAGATCCCGTCGGCCACAGTGATCTCGGCGATGTCGGCCACCGGCGTGCCCGCGGCGGATGCGATCAGCCGGCCGTTGGTCTCGGTGACGGCCCAGCCCAGCACGGCCCTGTAGAAGGAAGCGACGGTGTGCGGGGCGGCCGAGGCGAGGCTTGCCCATCTGGGCCCGACGGCGGTCGGAGACGCGTCGTCGGTCGCGGTCGTAGCCATGGTCATGTTCCGTTCAGTGTGCTGCGGTCCACGCAGGGTTTTCGGCATGGTCACTGGAGTGCACCCCCGCTGATCAGGAGGCTCTGCCCGCTGATCCAGGCCGCGAGCCCGGAGGCGAGGTACTCGGCGGCGTCCGCGACGTCGTCGACGGTCCCCATCCGGCGGCCGATGCGCCCGGGCCGGGCGACGAACTGCCGGACCGGGTGGTCGGGGTCCGGCTCGGTGAACACGCCCGCGCCCTCGATCGCCGTGGGAAGGATCGCGTTGACGGTGACCCCGCGGTCAGCGAGCTCGTGCGCCAGGACCTGTACGGCATAGCGCGGTGCTGTCTTGCTCGCCCCGTACAGTCCCTCGCCGCGGACCGGCACGGTCGTCGTGCTCGAACCGACGTAGATGATCCGGCCGCCGTCCACGACGTGCCGCGCCGCCGCCTGGAGGGTGAAGAAGGTGCCCCGGGTGTTGACGGCGAAGAGACGGTCGAACTGCTCCTCGGTGATGTCGAGGAAATCGATGCCGATGAGCTCGACACCCGCGTTGGCGACCGCGATGTCGACCTGCCCGAAACGGTCGGCGGCCTCGGCGAAGAGGCGCTGGATGTCAGGTACGACGGACATGTCGGCCTGTACGGCGATCGCCTCCGCGCCCAGACGCTCGATCTCTGCGACCGTCGCGTCGGCGTCCTTCGCGCTGGAGGCGTAGTTGACCACGATGTTCGCGCCGAGGCATGCATAGCGCAGGGCGATCGCCCTGCCGATGCCTCGGGCGGAACCCGTGATCAGGGCCGTCTTGCCGGTCAGAT
The DNA here is from genome assembly GCF_019091475.1 of Streptomyces sp. GbtcB6. Classification (NCBI taxonomy): domain Bacteria; kingdom Bacillati; phylum Actinomycetota; class Actinomycetes; order Kitasatosporales; family Streptomycetaceae; genus Streptomyces; species Streptomyces sp. GbtcB6. Next base: position 24,748 of record NZ_JAGXJL010000090.1, read on the forward strand.
CCCGCATCGGAATCGTTGCCCCTGCCGGTCTGCCGTTCACAGGCTCTGTCCGCCGGAGATCTCGATGCGCTGCGCGGTGACCCACCGGTTCGCATCCGAGAGAAGGGCGGTCACCGCGCCCGCGATGTCGTCGGGTTCGCCCACGCGTCCCAGCGCGACCTGCGAGGTGAGGTAGTTCCGGACCTGTTCGTCGTGCATCATGCCGCCGCCGAAGTCGGTCGCGGTCGCCCCGGGCGCGACGGTGTTCACGCGGATA
>NZ_JAGXJL010000091.1:0-24948 GCF_019091475.1 Streptomyces sp. GbtcB6
GCCCCCGCTACGAACGAAATCCCCGCAACTACCTGGCATTTCTCGGACTCGCCGCAGCACTCTGCTGCTACAAGCGGTTCGTCCGCCTCACCACGTAGGACACGGTCTAACTGAGTCACAGTGGTCTGGAGATCCGGACGGGATCAGGATCGTGCTGGTGGAGATCCCCGCCGACCACCCGCTGCGCTACCGGCCGGGGATCTAGAGGAGCCGGGGCGGAGCCGGTTCAGGCCCGCAGCGCGCCCATCCGGCCCTCCAGGCGGCCCAGCAGCTCGGCGAGGAGACCCGCCAGTTCGCCCTGGCCCTCGGGCGCGAGGACGGACAGCACGGCGGTCTCGTAGGCGAGTTGCTCGGGCAGCAGGCCGTCGACGAGGTCGCGGCCCGCGTCGGTGAGGCGGAGGTGGGCGACCCTGCGGTCACGGGCGTCTCCGCGCCGCTCGACCAGGCCTCGCTCGGTGAGCTGCTTGAGGCGTTTGGTGACGGCGGCGCCGGAGGAGAAGGTCTCCTTGGCCAGCTCGCTCGGGGTCAGCTCGTGGCCGGTGCGGCGGAGCGCGCCGAGCAGATCGAACTCGGGGCGGCTGAGGCCGGCCCGGCGCAGCGGGGCGTCCTCGGCCTGCTGGAGCAGGGCGGCGCAGCGGTTGATCCGGCCGATGACCTCCATGGGCCCGGTGTCCAGCGCGGGATGGACGCTCCGCCACTGCCGGACGACGGCCGCGACCGTGTCGTCCCTGCCCGCACCCCTGTCCGCGTCCTCGCCCGTGCTGCTGCCCGCGTCGCTCCCGGACGTCGGTCGTCCGTTGGTCGCCGTCATGGCCGTACGTCCTCCGTTGTCCTCGCGCCGTCCCAGGAGTGCGCTCCCCGGCGTCGTACCGTCGCGGCGAGCGTACGGTGTCCGGACTGCTCGGCCTGCACGACCCGCTCCTGGGGCAGTGCGCGTTGCCACCACTCGCCGGACGCGGCGTCGGCCGTGGCGCGCAGGTCGGCCAGGGCGGCGGACAGGGTGCGCCGGGCGGCCTCCAGGGCGCGCGGGGCCGGCTGCGGCTCGGCGAGCAGGCGGGCGGCCTGTTCGCGGGCCCGCTCGACGGCGGTCAGGGCGTGTTCGATGCGGTCGCCGGCCCGGCGGTTGGTGACCACGACGGCGGCGGCGAAGCCGACGAGCGCGCCGACCAGGGTGTCCACGACCCGCTCGGTGACCAGCTGTCCGGCGTCCTGGGTGCGGGCGAACTCGGTGACGAGCAGGGCCATCGGGGTGACGCAGACGCTGCCGAGCCAGTAGTTGCGGCCGATCAGCGCCTCGGCGCCGAAGTTGAAGGCGAGGCAGCACAGCACCAGGGCGGCCGGGTGGAGATGGGCGAGCGGTACGACGGCGGCGAAGACGAGGACGCCCAGGAGGTTGCCGACGACGCGCTGGACGCCCCGGCTCCAGGTGAGGGTGACGTTGGCCTGGTAGAGGGAGGCGGCGGTGACCAGCGCCCAGTAGGGGCGGCCGACGCCGAGGGCGAGGGAGGCGTAGCCGGCGAGGGCGCAGCCGAGCGAGGTGCGGGCGGCGAGGGGGGCGAGCGGGCCGAGCCGGCGCCACAACGAGCGCTGCGGTACGGCGCATTCGGCGTCGACGCCGAGGAGTTCGTCGTCGGCCCCGGCCACTCGCGGGACGCGTCCGGTGCCGCGCAGGTCGCGGGCCCAGCCGCGGAGCAGCCGCGGGTCGGTGTCGGCGGGGGCGGCGAGGGCGACCTCGGCACGGACGACGAGGTGTTCGAGGGCGCGCCGGGTGCGGTCGGTGCGGGTGCCGGTGGCGAGCAGGGACTGCCAGGCGGCCTGTACGGCGGCGGCCGCGGCCGCGCGAGTCCGGTCGTGGCCGTCTGCGGTGCCGCGGGTGTCGGCGTAGGCGGCGGTGGCGTTCAGGGCATGGGCGGTGGCCCGGCGTTCGGGGCCGTGCGGGCGCAGCAGCCCGGGGGCCATGCCGACCAGCCAGGCCCAGGCGCCCGCCGCCAGGGCGAGGCCGATGTGGCCGGGGACCTGGCCGAGGGTCTGCGGGGCGAACAGGGAGGCGGAGCTGATGAAGGTGAGGACCACGTTGCCGGGCGGGCCGACGCGGGTGGCGTCGCAGAGGACCTTCTGCACGGCGGCCATCAGCGCGCCGACGGTGACCAGGACGACCGCGTCCGTGGTGAGCGAGGCGGCGACCAGGGCGAGGGCGAGGCCGCCGACCATGCCGAGAATCACCCGGGCCAGGGTGCGGGCGCGCGCGGGGTAGGGGCGGTTGTGGCCGTAGAGGGCGCACAGCGATCCGGCCATCGTGTACATCGCCAGGTCGAGACGGCCGAGGGCCAGCAGGGTCAGGTTGGGCGGGGCGACCGCGGCGACCACGCTGCAGGCGGGCTTGAACCAGATGTCGGAGGGCCGGCCGAGGCGCAGCACACCGGCGAGGGGCAGACGGCGGGTGGTCGTGGGGGTCGCGGTGCTCATACCCATCAATTTAGCACGTGTTTTACTCGTAAAACATTTTGGAACGACCCTGATCACAGACCGTGCTCCGGTGAATGCTCCCCGTGTACATCCTTGCGCTCGCGTGCGCGCCGTGCGGCCGGGGCATCGCATCCATCGACGCGACGTCGAGCGGGGAGGTGCGCCGTGCACGGACCGGCTTCGCCCGGCTGGCTGCTGGTCGCGCTGTGCGCGGCGACCGGGGCCTACTGCCTGCTGCGGATGCGCAGCAGTGTCGAGGAGCAGCGGCGCGCCGCGGGCGGCGAGGCGCTGATGGGGTTCGGCATGGCCGTCATGGCCGTGCCGGCGACGGTGTTCACCCCGCCGGGGTGGGCGTGGCCACTGTACGCGGCGGTGTTCGGCGCGGCCGCGCTGTGCGCCCTGTGGAGCGGCCGCAGCAGCCCGCACCACCTGCACCATCTGGTGGGGACGGCGGCGATGGTCTACATGGCGGTGGCGATGGCGGCCTCCCCCGGCGCCCACCATCACGGTGGCGCCGGAGTCCCGCTGGTGACGGGGCCGTTGCTGCTCTATTTCACCGGCTATGTGCTGCTGTCCGGCGCACGGCTCGTCCCGGTCGCGGTGGCCGCCGGTACGGGAACGGTCAGGTGGGGCGACCGGCCCGAACTGGCGCGGGCGTGCCGGCTGTCGATGGGGATCGGCATGGTGGCGATGCTGCTGGCGCTGTGAGGGAGTGACGGCACGCGCGGCGCAAACGTTGCCTGCGTCACTTTGGCGTAATGGCCTGTACCCGTGAACGGTCCCCCGCTCATAGGGTGCTGGCCATGATGGTCCCCGTGGCACTGTTGCTGCTAGGCGCCCTGACCGCCGTGGTCGGCCCCCGGCTGCTCGCCCGGGCCGACTGGACGGACCGGGAGCCGGTGGTCGCGCTGTGGGTGTGGCAGTGCGTGGTGGCGGCCGTCCTGCTGTGCTGCGCGCTGTCGATGACGCTGAGCGCGGCGGCGGCCTGGCAGGCGGTGCGCGGGCAGGTGTTCGCGACCGCCCCGAGCGGGGTGGTGGACGCCTACGCCCTCGGTACGAGCGGCCCGTGGGCGGCCGCGACCGCGGTGGCCCTCGCCGGCGCAGGGCTGTGGAGCGGGGCGATGCTGGTGCGGGAGATCGCGCGGGCCAGGGCCGGACGCAGCCGGCGGCGGGCCGAACTTCTGGTCCGCGCACCGCTGTTGCCCGGCGAGGAACCGGCCGACGGCCGACTCGTCGTACTGGAGGGCGACCGCCCGGAGGCCTGGTGGCTGCCGGGTGCGGCGCCCCAACTCGTCGTCACCACGGCCGCGTTGCGCCGGCTCAAGGGGCGTCGGCTGGACGCGGTCCTCGCCCATGAGCAGGGCCACGCGCAGGCCCGGCACGACTGGCTGCTGCACTGCTCGGCCGCGCTGGCGGGCGGGTTCCCGCAGATCCCGGTGTTCGCCGCGTTCCGCGCCGAGATGCACCGGCTGGTCGAACTGGCCGCCGACGACATGGCCTCCCGGCGCCACGGCCGCCTCACCACCGCGCTCGCCCTGGTCGAACTCAACGAGGACCGGGGCGTGTTCGGACCGGGACCGGCCCCGCACGCCCATGTCCCGCAGCGGGTGAACCGGTTGCTCACCGCCCCGGACCGCCTCCCCGCCCGGCACCGGCTGCGGCTGACCGCGACGGCCGCCCTGGTCCCGGTGATCCCGGTGCTGGTGGCGCTCATACCGAGCCTGCGCGCCCTCGGGTAAAGCCGTACCCGTCAGAGGAATTGCCGTGCGGGCAATGATTCGGCAAAGATCACGTCATGCGCCCCCCACCCAGCGACCGCCCTGCCCCGCTTCTCACGACCGCCGTTCTCGCCCTCGCGTCGGCGCTGCTGCTCGCCCTCGTCGCCGGCGAGTGGCCTCCCCTGGTCGCGGTGGACGAGGACATCGCCGGTGCCACCCACCGCTGGGCCGTGGCGGACCACGGCACCACGCAGGTGCTGCGCATACTGACGGACTGGGTCTGGGACCCGCTGACCATGCGCCTGCTGTGCGCGGCGGTCGCGGTGTGGCTGGTGTGGCGGCACTCGGCGTGGCGGACCGCCCTGTGGCTGACCCTGACCTGCGCGCTCGGAACGGTCGCCCAGCAGTCCCTCAAGGCCGCCGTCGGCCGCCCGCGCCCGGTGTGGCCCGACCCGGTCGACTCCGCCCACTACGCCGCGTTCCCCTCCGGGCACACCATGACGGCCACGGTGGTCTGCGGCCTGCTGCTGTGGTTGCTGCATCGCTGCGGCACCGGTCGCGCGATATGGCGTACCGCCCTGGTCGCGGCCGGACTCTCGGTCGTGGGCGTGGGCCTGACCCGGGTGTGGCTCGGCGTCCACTGGCCCTCGGACGTGCTCGGCGGCTGGCTGCTCGGGGCCCTGGTGGTGGCGCTGGCGGTGCTGGCGTACGAGTGGGAGCGTGACGCCCGCAGGCGCCACCACCCCTAGGCCCTGCCGTTTGGATCATCCCGGCGTCGAAAGGCGCAGCACCTCATAGCCAGGCTGATCCAAACAACAGGGCCTAGCCCGGCCACACCCGGCCGTCGGTAGAGTCCGGCACATGACTGCCGTGCTCTTCGACTTCTCCGGGACCCTCTTCCGTATCGAGTCCACCGAATCCTGGCTGCGGGCAGTGCTCGCCGAGGCCGAAGTACCGCTTGGCGAGGCCGAGTTGTCGGCAGCGGCGCGAGCGCTGGAGACGGCCGGGGCGCAGCCGGGCGGGGCCTTTCCGGCCGCGCTGCCCGAGGAGCTGTCGGGGGTGTGGGCGGTGCGGGACGAGAGCGCGGAGCTGCACCGTGCTGCGTACACCGGCCTGTCCCGGCGGGTGGCGCTGCCGGACCCGGCCCTGCACGACGCGCTGTACGAGCGGCACATGACCCCGCGGGCCTGGACGCCGTACCCGGACGCCGCCCCGGTGCTGCGCACGCTGCGCGAGCACGGGATCGGGGTCGGTGTGGTCAGCAACATCGGCTGGGACCTTCGCCCGGTCTTCCGCGAGCACGGGCTCGACACGTATGTGGACGCGTACGTCCTGTCGTACGAGCACGGTGTCCAGAAGCCGGATCCGCGGCTCTTCACGGTCGCGCTCGAGGCGCTCGGGGCCGAGCCACGGGAGACGGTGATGGTCGGGGACAGCAGGCCCGCCGACGGCGGGGCGGCGGCGCTCGGCTGCCGGGTGCACTTCGTGGACCATCTGCCGGTGGCCGAACGGCCGGACGCGCTGCTGCCGGTCCTGGACCTGGTGGGCGCGGCCCGCCGACCGGCCACGCCCACCCAGATCTGACCTGTCGCGCCGTCCGCCCGAGACGCTCCCCCGTGTCGCCCCGGACGGACGGCAGCCCTGAACAGGCCCCGCGCAGGGCGGTGCCCACTGCGTCGATTATAGTTGGCTGGCAGCCAGTCAACGCAGGAGTTCCAGCATGTCCCCGCGCAGCCCCTCGGTCAATGAAGAATTGCGCAGACGTTCCCGTGAGCGGCTGCTACAGGCCGCGGTGGAGCTGGTCGACGAGCACGGCTTCGAAGCGACCACGCTGGGTGCCATCGCGGACCGGGCGGGGTCGGCGCGCGGCCTGGTGTCGTACTACTTCCCCGGCAAGCGCCAGCTGGTGCAGTCCGCCGTGCACCGGCTGATGCACCGCACGCTGGAGGAGGCGCTGGAGCACGAGCCGCACACCGAGGACGGGCGGGAGCGGCTGGCCCGGGCCATCGACGCGATCCTGGGGCTCGCGCACGACCGGCCGGTGCTGATGCGCCAGCACATGGCGGGCCTGCTCCAGGGCGAGGGCTTCGTGCAGTGCCCCGAACAGCGCCGGCTGTCGGAGCTGCTGGGGGACACCGTCGCCCGGTACGGCTCGGACCACGTCGAGGTCGACTACCCCATGCTGCGGGCGGTGCTGATGGGAGCGGTGTACGCGGCACTGGTGCCCGGCGTACCGATGCCGATCCCGGCGCTGCGGGCGGAGCTGTTCGAGCGCTACGGGCTCGACCGGGAACTGGGCCTGCCGCCGGAGTCCGCGCCGGCGGCCGGGCGGCAGGACCTGTCCCGGTTCTTCGCGACCGGGGACCGGACCGAACCGGGTTAGTCAGCGGCGGGCGTGACGCGGCGTCAGGAAGCCCGCGTCACGCGCCTGGGCGATGAGCCGGAGCGACCACCGGCGGCTGTGCCCGGTCGCGCACATCACCGCGAGGACCGGGTCGAGGCCCCCCTCCTGCGCGGCCCGGTACTCCCTGGCGACCAGCCACCTCCCCTCGATGCCCCGCGGCCAGGCGGGCCGGGCGTGCCGCGCACCGCCGGGCTCACCGCCCCCGTCCGGCGCCTCGGGCTCCTCGTCCGCGTACGACTCCATCCCGCAGGCCCGGCACAGCGGCTCCTCGATCCAGTCGGCGAGCACCGTCAGATCGGCCAGGGAGAGCGCGGGCCACGCCTTGACGTCCTCGATGGAGACCTGCCCCGCGGCCACCACGGCGAGCGCGTCGACCCGCGCGCCGTCCTCGAAGGCCAGCCGGACCTGGAACCACGAGGTGGCTCCCGCGTGCTCCTGCACCTCCCAGGCGGGCGTCACGGACACCGTGCCGTCCTCCGCGCGCCGATCGGAAAGATTAAGAAACGATGCTTCTAGCACATACGCAACGTAACCTCATGATCACACTCCAGGTTCACGGACACGCGTCCGCGTCACCCCAGCGGCCCCTGTCGAGGCGGCCGGGCCGGTGAGATGCTGGAATCACCAGCCCCTCGGGCAAGGAGTCCCCCTGTGTTGCGTGTCGCCGTCGTCGGCTCCGGGCCGAGCGGGTGCTACACCGCCCAGAACCTCGTCCAGCTCGATCCCACGGTGCTCGTGGACGTACTGGACCGGTTGCCGTGCCCGTACGGACTGGTGCGGTACGGCGTCGCCCCCGACCACGAGAAGATCAAGTCACTGCAGGGGAATCTGCGTACCGTCCTTGAGCACGAGCGGGTGCGGTTCCTCGGCGGGGTCCGGATCGGGGGCACGGGCGGGCTGCCGGTGGAGCGGCTGCGGGAGCTGTACCACGCGGTGGTGTACTGCGTGGGCGCCGCCACCGACCGGCGGCTCGGGGTTCCCGGCGAGGAGCTGCCGGGCAGCTGGTCGGCGACCGAGTTCGTGTCCTGGTACAGCGCTCATCCGGACGCGATCGACGCCGGGTTCGTGCGGGACGCCCGGTCGGCGGTGGTCATCGGGGTCGGCAACGTCGCGGTGGACGTGGCCCGGATGCTGGCCCGGGGAGTCGCGGAGCTGAGCCCCACCGACATGCCGCAGGAGGCGCTGACCGCGCTGGCGGCGAGCCGGATAAGAGACGTCCACGTGGTGGGCCGGCGCGGCCCGTCCCAGGCCCGCTTCACCACCAAGGAGCTGCGCGAGCTCGGCGGTCTGCCAGGCACCGAAGTCCTGTTGGATCCGGACGAGTTGGCGCTCGACCCGGCCTTCGCCGATCCCTCCGCGCTGCCCGCCGCCCAGCGCCGCAACGTGGAGGTGCTGCGCAGCTGGGGCGGTGCCGGCGCCCGGGGTGCGGAGCGCAGCATCTGGCTGCGTTTCTTCCTGCGCCCGGTCGAACTCCTCGCCGACGGCGGGCGGGTGGGCGCGGTGCTCTTCGAGCGCACGGAACTCGACGCACGCGGCAGGGTGCGGGGCACCGGGCAGTACGAGACCGTCGAGGCGCAGTTGGTGCTGCGTTCGGTGGGCTATCGCGGAGTGCCGCTGGACGGGCTGCCGTTCGACGAGGAGACCGGGACCGTGCCCCACGAGGCCGGCCGTGTCCTGCGCGGCTGTTTCAGCACACCCGGCGACTACGTGGCCGGCTGGATCAAGCGCGGCCCGACCGGCGTCATCGGCACCAACCGGCCCGACGCCAAGGAGACGGTGACCTCCCTTCTGGAGGACGCGCCCGCGCTGCTGCGCAAGGAGGTGCCGGAGGACCCGGTCGCCGCGCTGCGCTCGGCGGGCATCGAGCCGGTCCCGTGGACGGGGTGGCAGGCGATCGAGCAGGCCGAGGCGGCGCTCGGCGCCCGGCTCGGCCGGAGCGTGGTCAAGCTGGCCGACTGGAACTCCCTGCTGACGGCGGCGCGGTCGGGGTCGTAGCGGAGTCACGCGCGATCAGGTGGGCATGACACGTATCGGCAACGAGTCGGAAATCAACAAACTGTTCAAGCCGCTTACCGTCTCGTGCTGTCCGGATGTCGTCCCCGCTCTGGAGTCCTCATGGCCACCACCAGCGCCTCCGTCCATCCCGTCGACGAGGTCCCGCCCGTACGGCAGTTGACCGCCTTCGGCCTCCAGCACGTGCTCGCGATGTACGCGGGCGCGGTCGCCGTTCCGCTGATCGTGGGCGGCGCGATGAAGCTGTCGCCCGCCGACCTGGCGTATCTGATCACCGCCGACCTGCTGGTGTGCGGCATCGCGACGCTCATCCAGTGCGTCGGCTTCTGGCGCTTCGGCGTCCGGCTGCCGATCATGCAGGGCTGCACCTTCGCGGCGGTCTCGCCGATGGTCCTCATCGGTACGACGGGCGGCGGACTCCCCGCGATCTACGGCTCGGTGATCGTGGCGGGTCTGGCGATCATGCTGCTCGCGCCCGTCTTCGGGAGGCTGCTGCGCTTCTTCCCGCCGCTGGTCACCGGCACGGTGATCCTGATCATCGGTGTCTCGCTGCTGCCGGTCGCCGGCAACTGGGCGGCGGGCGGCGCCGGTGCGAAGGACTTCGGGGAGCCGAAGAACCTGGCGCTGGCGGCCTTCGTGCTCGCGGTGGTGCTCGGCGTGCAGCGGTTCGCGCCCGCCTACCTCGCCCGGATCGCGGTCCTGGTCGGCATCGCGGTGGGCCTGGCGGTGGCGGTGCCCTTCGGGTTCACGGACTTCAGCGGGGTCGGGGACGCGGACTGGCTCGGCATCAGCACGCCGTTCCACTTCGGAACGCCGACGTTCAAGGCCTCGGCGATCATCTCGATGCTGGTGGTGGCTCTGGTCACGATGACCGAGACGACGGGTGACCTGATCGCGGTCGGCGAGCTGACCGGCCGCAGGGTCGAGCCGCGCTCCCTCGCCGACGGTCTGCGCGCCGACGGCCTCTCGACCGTCCTCGGCGGTGTCTTCAACACCTTCCCGTACACGGCGTTCGCGCAGAACGTGGGCCTGGTCGGGATGACCCGGGTGCGCAGCCGCTGGGTGGTCGCGGCGGCGGGCGGCATCCTGGTGCTGCTCGGTCTGCTGCCCAAGCTGGGCGCGGTGGTCGCGGCGATTCCGGCCCCGGTGCTGGGCGGCGCGGGCCTGGTGATGTTCGGCACGGTCGCGGCGAGTGGCCTGCGGACCCTGGCGGCCGTCGACTTCCAGGGCAACAACAACCTGACGGTGGTGGCCGTGTCGGTGGCGGTCGGCATGCTGCCGGTGGGCGTGCCGACGGTCTACGAGAAGTTCCCGGACTGGTTCCAGACGGTGATGAACAGCGGCATCAGCGCGGGCTGCCTGACGGCGATCGTCCTGAACCTGCTCTTCAACCACCTGCCCGCAAGGGCGGATTCGGCCCCGGGGGCGGTGCCCAGCGGAGCCGAATCCGCCTAGGCGCTCCGCTGGAGGTGCCGCGATTTGCCGTCTGCGGCGCCGTCGTGGCTGGTCGCGCCCACGCGGCGGAGCCGCATATGGATACAGCCCCGCGCCCCTACGGGGCGCTGCCGAACCGTCGCTGTCAGACGGTCGCTGCGGACAGGTGCTCGTGGACCGCCCGCCAGTCCTCGTCGCCGGCACGGTGGAAGACGATGGTCTCGCGCTCGTGGAGAACTTCCTCTCCGGCCGTGGTGGAGACACGGGTGGTCACCGAGTGGGTGAAGACGGCCGTGTCGCCGAAGAGCTGGAGGCGGCGGTCGTTCGAGTCGCAGGACAGGACGCGGAAGGCGTCCTCCTCGCTCCACTTCTGCCACAGGGCGCGGTACTCCTGGGTGGAGTCCAGGCCCCGGTCGGCGGTGTGGAAGACGAACGTGGCGTCGGCGGCGAAGGCGTCGAAGTAGTCGTCGGTGCGGCCCTCGGCGAAGGCGGTGATGAGGGCGTCCGCCGCGGCGAGGACGGTGTCGTGGTCGTTGCTCAAGGCTTCGGCTCCGAGATCCGGGCCACGGCACGGACGGGTGCGCCGTCCGCGCCGGGCAGGTGCAGGGGGAAGAGGCTGACGTGGACGTCCTGGCCGGTGTGCTGGGCGTCCAGAACCTCGGCGAGGTTCGTGAGGTTCTCGGCGATGACGGCGTCGGCGCCGCACAGGATGCGGTGCGCGGGAAGGGTCTCGCCGGGGGTGGGGTCGACACTCAGCGCGTCGATGCCGACGGTGTACACGCCGCGGGCGACGAGGAGGGCGGCCGCCGCTTCCGTCAGATAGGGGTGGTCGTGGTAGGCGTCGGTGCCCCAGTGCGCGGACCAGCCGGTGGCGATCAGCACGATCCGGCCGGCCGGGACCCGGGCGAGCAGGTCCGCCCCGATGGCCGCCCGGGGCGGAAGGCCCCGGGCGTCGACGACGTGCGCGGGACCGTCGAAACGGTCCAGCGGCAGCTGGTCAAGGGCGGGCAGGCCGTCCTCGATGTGGGACGGGGCGTCCACGTGCGTGCCGGACTGTGAACCCATGTGCACCTGAAGGACGTTGACACCGTCCCGGGCCGCGGTGGGCGCGGGCCGGATGTCCACCTCCGGGTCGCCGGGGTAGACCGGCATGCCGGTGCGCAGCGGCACGGACAGGTCGATCAGGCGCATCCCGCTCACACCTCCGCCGGCTCGGGGACCGCGACGGGAGCGCCGTCGGCGGCGGTGATCGGCGGCACCGGGGAGTCGACGGCGCGCACCAGCCGCGGGCCGTCGGGGCCGAAGACGGCACGGGGCTCGGGGAAGAACCACAGCAGCGCGAGGTAGCTGACCGCGGCCAGGCCCAGTCCGACCGGCAGGGAGATGTCCACGCCGCCCGCGAGGTCGCCCAGGGCACCGACGAACTGGCCGGGGAGGTTGACGAACTGGACCGCGAGCAGGGCCGAGGCCAGCCAGGCGCTCATGCCGCGCCAGTTCCAGCCGTGCGTGAACCAGTAACGCCCGCCCCGCTGACGGCGGTTGAAGACCTGGAGCGAGTCGGGGTCGTACCAGCCGCGGCGGGTGAGGAAGCCCAGAGTCATGATGACCATCCAGGGCGCGGTGCAGACGATGATCAGCGTCGCGAAGGTGGAGATCGACTGGGTCAGGTTGGCGGCGAACCGGCCGACGAAGATGAAGCCGATCGACAGGACGCCGATGAACACGGTGGCCTGCACCCGGCTGAACCTGGGGAAGACGCTGGCGAAGTCGAGGCCGGTGCCGTAGAGCGAGGTGGTGCCCGTGGACATGCCGCCGATCAGCGCGAGCAGGCAGACCGGCAGGAAGAACCAGGAGGGCGAGATCGCCAGCAGGCCGCCGACGTAGTCCGGGGCGTTCGGGTCGAGGAAGTTCCCCGCCTTCGCGGCGATGATCGAGGCGGTCGCCAGGCCGAAGAAGAACGGCAGGATCGTCGCGATCTGGGAGAGGAAGGCCGCGCCCATGACCCGGCGGCGCGGGGTGTCGGCGGGGATGTAGCGGGCCCAGTCGCCGAGGAAGGCCCCGAACGAGACCGGGTTGGAGAGCACGATCAGCGCGGAGCCGATGAACGCCGGCCAGAAGCCGGGGGTGCTCAGCGAGTGGAAGCTGCCCTGGTAGCCGGCGTCGAAGTCGCCGCCGAACGCGAAGAGACCGAGGACGAAGAGCAGGGAGGCGGCGGCCACCGCGATCTTGTTCACGAAGAGCATGAAGCGGAAGCCGTAGATGCACACCGTCAGCACCAGCGCGGCGAACAGCCCGTAGGCGAGCGCGTACACGCCGTTGTTGGTCGGCAGATGGAACATCCGGTGCGCGCCGCCGACGAGGGCGTCGCCGGAGGACCACACGGAGATGGAGAAGAAGGCGACCGCGGTCAGCAGGGAGAGGAAGGAGCCGACGACCCGGCCGTGCACGCCCAGGTGGGCGGAGGAGGACACCGAGTTGTTGGTGCCGTTCAGCGGGCCGAACACGGCCAGCGGCGCGAGGATCAGCGCGCCGACGGCGAGTCCGAGGCCGGTGGCCGCCAGGCCCTGCCAGAAGGAGAGCCCGAACAGGATCGGGAAGGCGCCCAGGACACAGGTGGCGAAGGTGTTCGCGCCGCCGAAGGCGACCCGGAACAGGTCCAGCGGCCGGGCGGTGCGGTCGGCGTCCGGGATGCGCTCGACGCCGTAGGTCTCGATCTCGGTCAGCGACGGGGCGTCGTGCTGCTCCGCTTGGGGGCTGGTGGTCATGTCTGCTCCTCGCGAGGGCCGGCGGAGTCCAGGGTGAACAGGCTGATCAGGTCGTAGGCGACGTGCGACGCGGCGACGGAGGTGATGTCGGCGTGGTCGTAGGCGGGGGCGACCTCGACGACGTCGCCGCCGACGAGGTTGAGCCCGGCCAGGCCGCGCAGGATCTCCAGCAGCTCGCGCGAGGTCATGCCGCCGGCCTCCGGGGTACCGGTGCCGGGGGCGTGCGCCGGGTCCAGGACGTCGATGTCGACGGAGACGTACAGCGGCCGGTCGCCGATGCGCTGCCGCAGCGCGTCCACCGTCTCGTCGACGCCGCGGCGCAGCACGTCGGAGGAGGTGACGATGCCGAAGCCGAGCCGGCGGTCCTCCTCCAGGTCCCGCTTGCCGTACAGGGGGCCGCGGGTGCCGACATGGCTGAGCGCCTCGGTGTCGACGATGCCCTCCTCCACTGCGCGGCGGAACGGGGTGCCGTGGGTGTACTCGGCGCCGAAGTAGGTGTCCCAGGTGTCGAGATGGGCGTCGAAGTGGAGGACGGCGACCGGTCCGTGCCGCTTGGCGACCGCGCGCAGCAGCGGCAGCGCGATGGTGTGGTCGCCGCCGATGGTGACCAGCTTCGTGCCGTCGGACTGGAGGCGGGAGGCCTCGTGCTCGACGGTCTCGATCGCCTCGTTGATGTCGAAGGGGTTCACCGGGATGTCCCCCGCGTCGGCCACCTGCACCGTCGCGAACGGCGACACGTCCAGTGCCGGGTGGTACGGGCGCAGCAGCCGGGACGCCTCGCGGACCGCGGCCGGGGCGAAACGGGCGCCGGGGCGGTAGGAGACACCGGTGTCGAAGGGGACGCCGACGACGGCGATGTCCGCGCGGGGCACCTCGTCCAGCCGCGGCAGCCGGGCGAAGGTCGCCGGTCCCGCATAGCGGGGGACACGGGAGGAGTCCACGGGTCCACGGGGCTCGGTCGTCATCGGGCACCTTCCTGTCGAGCCTGGGCGTGCACCGCCGGGGAGGGCGGACCCTGGACCGGAGCACATGGTTCCGGTATCGGGGGATGCCTCAGTCTGCGAAGAGGCGGCCCTTACGGTCAATTGTTGACGACACGAAGAACTACAGTTGTCTTGTGTCCGACCACAAAGCCACACCGCGTTCCGTCCTCACCGTCGGCGACCTGCTGTCCTTCCCGGCGCTGCAGATACGCCTGCTCGCGGGCGGCGGCGGACTGGGCCGTACGGTCTCCTGGGCGCACGTCAGCGAACTGGAGGACCCCACCCCCTGGCTCCAGGGCTCGGAGGTGATCATGACCGTCGGCCTCGCCGTGCCCCGCGGCGGCGAGGCGCAGCGGCGCTATCTGGAGCGGCTCGACGACGCGGGCGTCGCGGCGCTGGTGCTCAGCACCCAGCTGCGGACCCCGCCGCTGCGGCAGGCGTTCCTCACCGCGGCCGAGGAGCGCGGTTTCCCGGTCCTCGAGGTGCCGCTCACGGTTCCCTTCGTCACCATCGCGCAGGAGGTCGCGGCCGCGGTCAGCGAGAAGTCCGCCGAACGGCTCGGCGCCCAGCTCCAGGTCTTCGGCGCGCTGCGCTGGATGGCCGAGGAGAACCTGGACATCCCCGCGCTCTTCGACCGCCTGGAGCAGCTCAGCGGCTACCGCATCTTCCTGTGCACCCCCCACGGACGCCCGCTGCTGCCCGGCGTCGCGGCGCCCGAGGACCTCTCGGTGCTCCCGGCGGACCCGGACGCCCCGCCGACCGTGCCCGGCGGCTTCGTGCTCCCCGTCCTCGGCCCGGGCGGCGCGGCCGGCTACCTGGTCGCGCTGGAACAGGCCGGCGCCCGCCCGGCCGGGCTGGCCGTCGTCCAGCACCTGGCCACCGTCGCCGCCCTCCGGCTCGCGATGGTGCGCCAGGAGCGCGAAGTGCTGCGGCGCGAGGGCGCGGAGACCCTCGCCGAGATGCTCCAGGACACCCTCGACCCGGCCGGCGCCCAGCGCCGGCTGGCCCACCACGGCCTGGACACCCAGCGGCCCGTCGTCCTCGCGGTGCTCCGGCGCGCCCAGGACGAGCAGCTGGACGGCGCGCTGTCCGACCACCCTCATCTGACCCTGCGCCGCGGCGAGGACCGGCTGGTACTGGCCGAACCGGGCTTCACCGAGGCCCTGGCCGGCCTGCCGGGCGCGGTGTGCGGGGTGAGCCGTCCCTTCGCCGTCGGCGAGCCCCTGCGGGTCGCCCGGCAGGAGGCGGAATGGGCGGCCGGACGCGCGGAGGAGGCCGGCAAGCCGCTCCTCCACTACGGCGAGGACGCCACCGGGCGCTGGCTGCCCGAGGACCGACGGCTGCTGTCCGCACTGGTCGAGCAGGTCCTCGGCGAGGCCCTGCGCTACGACGCGGCACACGGGTCGCAGTTGCTGCTCTCCGTCCGCACCTGGATGGAACGCGACCGCCGCACCGAGGACGCCGCCGCGGCCCTCCACATCCACCCCAACACCCTCGCCTACCGGCTGCGCCGTTTCGGCGAGGTGACCGGCCGGGACCTGTCGACGACCGCCGCCTTCACCGAGGTCTGGTTCGCCGTGCGCGCGGCCACCGAACTCGGTGTGGCGGTCGCGGGGCCGTAGCCCCGGAGCTCCCGGCCGTGGGCGGCCCGTGTCACAGAGGTCCGCCGCGACACGTCCCCGCCGACCGGTCGCGGACGCAACGGTCGCGAGCCTGCCCGACGTACAGTCGATCACGCTCTGCACCGGACACGGAAGGGACGGCTCAGTGTCGGAGAACCCACAGCACCCTCATCCCGGACACGACGCGGACGGGTCCGGGACCGGCGGTGCGGACGGCCCGAGCTGGACCCGGGCGGTGAAGGTGCTCCAGGAGGCCGCACCCATCACCGTCCCCGAGGGCGCCTCGGCGATGACCATCCACGTCGGGTGGGAGCCCGGCGACCCCGGAACCCCGCCGCACCGTCACTCCGGCCCGGCGTTCGGCTACGTCCTCCAGGGCGCGGTCCGCTTCGAACTCGAGGGCGAGCCCGAGCACATCGTGGAGGCCGGCGGCACGTTCTGGGAGCCTGGCGGTGACGTCATCCACTACCAGGACGGCAACGCCCTCTCCGACGCCAGGACCGAGTTCGTGGTCACCATGATGTGCGCGCCGGGCAAGCCCATGCTCGAACTGGTCGAGGATGACGAGCTCAGGTCGCGTGCCCACCTGCGCGCCCCGCGGCCTGTCGGCTGACCTGTCCCTGCCGAGTACCCGAGCCGGTGCCGTGACCGACCGGCCGGTGCTTCTCCGGGCAGGCGGGTGCGTCGGCGCCCTGGACGCACCGCGCCGGGTGATGTCCGGGATCCTGTCGCGCGGTTCAGGCCTGCTACGAGGTGCGGAACAGCGCCGCGGGCACCGCCGCCGCCAGCGCCCCGTACCCGGTCGGGTTGAGGTGCAGCCAGTCCCCCACCTGGAGGTCGGCCCGCAGCCGGCTCGGATCGGCCGGATCCCGTACCACCCGGTCGAAATCGATCACCGCGTCGAAGTGCCCCTGCCCCCGGATCCACGCGTTGACGCGCTGCCGGGCCGCCTCCCGCGCCCCGGCCCCGTCGTCGTAGGCGTTGCCGCCGAAGGGCAGCAGGGTGGCGCCGTAGACGCGGATGCCCTGGGCGTGGGCGCGGACGACGATCTGCCGGTAGGCGGCGATCAGGTCGTCGGCGACGGCCTGCTGGGCCTGCGGGGTGGCGGCGGCGGTCCCGATGTCGTTGACGCCCTCGAAGACGATCAGCCAGGAGACACCGCTGCGGGAGAGAACGTCGCGGTCGAGCCGGGCCAGGACATTGGGGCCGAGGCCGTCGGCGAGGACACGGTTGCCGCCGGCCGCCTGGTTGAGCACGGCGATGCCCGAGGTGCCGGCCCGGGACTGCAGACGGTCGAAGAACTGGTCGGGCCAGCGGTCGTTGCCGTTGGTCGTGGACCCCCGGCCGTCGGTGAGGGAGTCGCCGAGGACGGCCACGGCCCGGGTCGCGGCGGGCGCCAGGACCTCGACGTCGCTCAGCAGGTACCAGTGGTCGACCGCGGTGGCGCCCGCCAGATCCGGGTCCTTGGTGTGGTCGCCGACGACGAGGTACGACGTGGTGCGCGACCCCGGGTGCGAGGTGAGCGCCAGATCGGGCTGGCCCTGCGCGGTGTACGCCGTGACCGTGAGATTGGACCCCGCGGTCAGCTCGAAGTCCACGGGATCGGAGACGACCTGGGCCCCGACGGGTACGACGGTCGCCGCGCGCCCGGAGAACGTGACCCGGTGCAGGCTGCCGGGAACGATCGCGCCGGCCCCCGCCTTTCCGCCCGCCGGAAGCGCCACGGTCACCGAGGTGAGCGGGAGCGCGGTGTCGCCGTAGGCGTTGGAGAAGCGCAACCGGAGCCGGTGGGCGCCGACGGTCACCCGCACGGTCTGGCGCAGGGTGGTGTCGGCCAGGACCGACTTCTCCCCCGTGTAGGGCGCGGGCGGCAGATTGCCGGGCTCGGTGGGCTGGGGCATCCCGGTCCAGGTGTTCACCCAGTGGCTGCTCTGGCGGGTGGCCGAGACGACCTGGCCGGGACCGCGGACCAGCGCGGTGACGGCCGTGGCGGTCACCACCAGGGCCAGGGCGAGGACACAGGTGCTGAGGAGCGCCGCGAGCGGCGCTCTGCTGGGCTGCGGCTTCACGGGGACCTTCCTGGCGAGGGGCGGCGGCAGAGCCGTCGTCAACTGACCGTGCAGGGCGTGCCGTTGAGCGTGTACGCGGTGGGGGCCACGCTGTCGCCGGTGCGGGTGGCCCGGTAGCCGATGTTCGGGGGGCGTTGAGGGTGCGGCCGGGTGCGGGTCCCGGTGCGGAGCCGGGGGTGGGCCCGAAGGTGGAGCCGGGCGCGGGACCGGGTGTGGAGCCGGGTGTGGGACCAGGTGTGGGACCGGGTGTGGGGGCGCACGTCGTTGTCCCTTTCTGATCGCGGCTCGGTGCGGCGTCGTGCGGGGAACTCCCGGCATGGTGGCATGGCCACGACCATCCATGGAAGCGCTCCCACACCACTTTGCGAGATGACGGGGCGACCGGAACGGATGCTGCGCGAAGCGTTGACTAGAAAGCGCTTACATCCTACGTTCCGTTCAGCACCCTGACCGACAGCCCTCGACGGGCCCACGTTTGTCCGGGTGTCCACACGTGGCGTTCCGCATGATGGACACCTCTCATCCACTTGCACGACCGACGGAACGCTGCCACAGGACCCCCCACTCGAGAGAAGGCATACGGGACATGACTTCACGAGCACGGAGCAGTGTGCGCGCACTGCTGGGCGGGATGGCCGCCCTGGGACTCTCATTTGGCATGATCATGACCGCCGGAACCTCGGCGGACGCCGCCACCTGGCCGACCGCGAGCGGCAGCCAGGCCGTCACCGCGACGATCAAGCTGTCGGGCACCAAGGACTACGGGATGCTGCGCCTGTACGGCAGCGGCGACCTGGGCACCGGCGGACAGAGCGAGGACCAGGACCCGATCCTCGATCTGGCGGCCGGCACCGTCCTGAAGAACGTCATCATCGGCGCGCCCGCCGCGGACGGCATCCACTGCGAGGGCAGTTGCACCCTGCAGAACGTGTGGTGGGAGGACGTGGGCGAGGACGCGGCGACCTTCCGCGGCTCCTCGTCGTCCAACGTGTACACCGTCTCCGGCGGCGGTGCGAAGGAAGCCAGCGACAAGGTGTTCCAGTTCAACGGCGCCGGGACGCTGAACGTGTCCAACTTCGCGGTGCAGAACTTCGGCAAGCTGGTCCGCTCGTGCGGCAACTGCTCCACGCAGTACAAGCGCACCATCAACCTGAACAGCATCGAGGCGACGTACAAGGGCAGCGCGCTGGTCGGCATCAACACCAACTACGGCGACAGCGCGACGCTGAAGAACATCACGATCGTCGGGGACAGCGGCAAGAAGATCGTGCCCTGCCAGAAGTACATCGGCAACAACACGGGCGCGGAGCCACCGACGAACGGGAGCGGGCCGGACGGGACGTACTGCAAGTACGCGAGCTCGGACATCACCTACAAGTGAGCCGGTCCTGTGGGGCCGCCGCCTCCCGCCGGGCGACGGCGGCCCCACCGACTCCCTCGGCACGTACGACGCCCTGCAGACGGCGGACCAGGGGCGCCTCCGCCAACTCCAGCGGACGTGCGTGCCGTTCTCGAAACCTGTCGACGCGCAGTGCACGGAGTACGTCCGCATCCGCATGCCCCTGCCGGTCCAGGCTCAGGCCGGTTCTCGCCGCGGGCGGCGGGAGCTTGGCAACGGAGCTGACTTGGCAGTGCCGTTCACCGGGATCGCGACGATCACTCGATCCCGAGCGGCCCGATGCCCAGATCCTCACGCATGAGGCGACGCATCTGTGCCATGGCCGAGCGCCGCACTCCTATGAGGCGTGCCTCCTCGGCGGAGCCCACTGCCACGCCCCGAGCGTAGGCGTCGCGTATCGCGCGCAGACCATGAAAAGCCTCGTTCCCCGCCGCTACCACCTGTGGCAGGCCTACGAGCCAAAGGCGTTCGCTTGCCGTATAGAGGCCGGAGCCGCGGACGGCCTCCCGCACGGCCGCATCACGCACCGAATCGGACATGTGATCGCCCAGGGCGACGGCACGCATCTCTTCGCCTGCCGCTTTGAGGGCGGACGCGAACTCCGTGTATGCCTCACGCCGTACTTCCAACGCCTGCCTGAACTCCTCACGCCGCCACCGATTGCGATCGGCAATCAGAGTGGCCGTGATGCCGATCACGGCACCGGTCAGTGTGGAGAGAAGCGACATCCAGTCCATGTGCGGCAGCTTGTCTCAATCAGTGCACTGGCACCAGGGGCTTTCGCCGCAGAGGCAGGCATCGGAGCCGCCGGCGAGACCGTCTCGGTCGGTATCAGGGACGCCCGCTTTGGGCCGGTCTATCCGGCGAGCGCGAGGGTATGCAGGCGGGCTGTGCCAAGCATGGCTAGATGCGGTTGTGCTCCTCCTTCCAGGCCGGGGGTTCGGTCTGGCCGGGTTCGTGGAGGTGCGGGATCACCAGGCTGGTGCCGTGGTAGCCGCCGGCGGCGATCACCGTAGTGTTGCCGACGGCTGCCTTCGCTCCGCACAACTCCCATTCCGTGTAGTCGGCGGTCCGACAGCCGCGAGGCGTTCCTGAAAGTCGCCTGCCGCCTCATCATCCACCGACAGATTCGCTCGCTGTGCGGCAGTCCACAGGACACGGGGAACGCGTGACGGCTCATGCGGACACCGCCCAAGTCCCCATATCCATAGGGCCACCGCCGGTCTTGCGCGGAGCGGGCACCGGCATGGCGGCTTCTTCGCATACTGAGGGGCATGGCCATCTATGACACGCTCGGCGCGACGTACGGCCGCACCCGGCAGCCGGATCCGCGGATCGCCGCGCAGATTCACGCCGCGCTCGGCAACGCCGCGGATGTGGTCAACGTAGGAGCGGGCACCGGCTCCTACGAGCCACCGCACACGGCACTCGCCGTCGAGCCCAGCACGATCATGCTCGCCCAGCGCCCACCCCGGTCCGCGCCCGCCGTGCGTGCCGCCGCCGAACAACTTCCGCTGTGTGACAACGCCGCCGACGCCGTCATGGCACTGCTGACCGTCCATCACTGGAGTGACCTTGCGGCCGGCATTGCCGAACTCCGACGGGTCGCGCGCCACCGCATCGTCATCCTGACCTGGGACCAGCGGATCTTCCGCGAGCAGTTCTGGCTCGTGCGCGAATACCTCCCCGAGGCCGCCGCCTTCGACGACAGCCGCGCCATCCCGATCGACCGGCTGGTCACTCTGCTCGGCGGGGCACATCAGGAGCCCGTCCATGTCCCGCACGACTGCACGGACGGGTTCGGCGCAGCATACTGGCGCCGCCCCCACGCCTACCTCGACCCACAGGTACGTGCCGGAATCTCCATGCTCGCCCAGACCGGAGAAGACGTCCTCGCTCCCGGCCTGGCAAGGCTCGCCGACGACCTCGCGACTGGCCGTTGGCACCACCGTCACGCCGACTTGGCCGCACTCGACACCGTCGACGTCGGCTATCGACTACTGGTGTCAGACTCCTGACCTGTGTCAGGAGGCCTGAGACGGCTTTCACACCGGTCCGGTCCGCTACGTCTCGCCTATCGGGCAACGCGGAAGTGTCGACCACTGGCGACTCGATGTATCACAGTTGATCCTTTCGGACATGCACGTAAGTCCGCTCGCCGTACGCATCCGTGATGTCGACAATGATGCCCACCCAGTCCTCGGCAGGTTCCTCGGGCACCTCGGCTGCCCGGTACTCGGCCAGCATCAGCAGTTCCTCGGTCACCCGGACTCCTGTAAGGCGCTCAGTCAGTGCGAACACCGCCGCCTTGCGATCTACATGAGAAGCGTCTTCGTCCGTGAGGCCCAGGCCGACCTCCCGCATCACGCCATTGAGCTCGTCCGGGGTGCTGCCGCTTCTGACCGTGGGCCATTCGAAACTGGTGCGCAACTCCCCGTTCTCGTACCAGTGGAAGAAGTCCATCGGCTTCCCTCCATTACTCGAATGAGAGACAGCACGGCTCCCGGCTGAAAGGGTTCCCATGAAGCCAGGCGACCCCAAATCCCCACCGAGGGCCAGGGCGAGGGTCCAATCCCCTTCCTCACTCGGGACGGTGCACACTCCCGCGAGGACACAGTCGTCCCAGTCATCGGATTCGTCGATGAGCGCCTGGTGTTGCTCGATCAGTTCGTTGAGCCCTTCACACACGCCCCTCGGCTCGGCTCCCGCCAAGGTGAGCAGCTCCGCAGGGGAGACTCCCCGCACCAGAGTCAGGGTGTACCCGATCTCCAGCGGATAGCGGAACGGTGACGAGGAGGAGCGTATCCAGCCGTAGTCGGCCGCAGTGGCTGTGGTCACGCAGTGCATGTTGCCAGCCGCCACTGACACGAGGTGGCGCTACTCCGGGTCGCTGCGCCGGCATCCTGCCGTTGTCCTACAGCGGCAGTGACTTGGCCCTTGGCACCGTGAGACGTCTTTCGCGCCGCCCACGTCGATCTCGCCCCCACGATTGGATGTTCCGGGTCCTCGAATCGAGGCGAGCAAACCTCCCAACCTGAGGCTTGTGGCAGGGGGATGGCGATGCCCTTGGCGTGGCCTTGTCCCCGCCGCGCCGCAACGGGGGGGGCAGGCGCCAGAAGGGTGCGGGCCGAAGCGGCCCCCAGGCGACCGTGGCCGCCGCTGCGGGCAGGACGACCTTGATGGTGATCATCTGGAACTCCTTGCGGCGCCCATGGGTGATGGCCGCGCCGGTCATCAGAGCCGCGAGTCCAGTTGCAACCATCGGGACCAGGATCTCCGCGACACCGACGAGTGGCGGGGGGATCAGCCCGAGAGCGGTGAGGACTCAGTCCGGAGGCAGCCGGCTGCTGCGGCGGGCGGCTGACCTTGATCTACACGTCACTCCCTTCGGTAACTTCAAGGTTGTAGCAAATGTGGCGGCCGGTCACTTCAAGCTAAGAGCAAATAGCACGCCCGAATACTCCAAGCTTGGAGTACGCTGGGGGCATGGAAGAGGAACGGGAGACCACTGATCCGCGCTGGCTCGATGCCGACCAGCAGCAGCAGTGGTACGCATTCGCCTATGTACTGACCCAGCTGCCGGCCGCACTGGAGGCGCGGATGCAGCGGGACGCGGGCATCGCGCAGTTCGACTACGTGGTGATGTCCTCGCTGTCGATGGCGCCGGAGCGCACCCTGCGGATGAGCGATCTGGCCCAGTACGCCGGAAGCACGCTCTCCCGGCTGTCCAACGTGGTGATCCGGCTGGAGAAGCGCGGCTGGATGCGGCGGCACCCCGACCCCGCGGACGGTCGCGCCACCCTGGCCACCCTCACCGACGACGGCATGGACAAGGTTGTCGCCGCAGCCCCCGGCCACGTCGATGCGGTGCGTCAGCTGATCTTCGACCCGCTGACCAAAGCGCAGCAGCGTCAGCTCGGTGCCATCTCCCAGCGCATGCTCGCCGCCCTCCAGGCACCGTGGCCCGCCGACTGGCCCGGCACCACCCCGCCGGCCGACCGGGACTGACCCCCGCATACCCCGCGCAGGTACCCGGACGACCGACCCGGCACCCTGCTCTTCACCACCGGCGGCGGCGCGATCGACCCGTACCCGATGCTCGCCACGGTCAACATCGCCCAGGCAGGCCAGCGCAACTTCGCGATCAACCTGCACTACACCCTCGCCGACGATGGCATCTACGCGGCCAACGTGGCCATCAACCTCATGATCGGCACCGAAGCCCCCGAAGGCGTCCCCCACCGCGCGCCCGACGAGATCGCCCTCGACTACTGGACCCTGCACACCAGCCGCGACCAGGCCGAGCACTTCATCGGCGCCTGACCTCAGCACACCGACTACGGGCGGCCCACAGGCGCGATGCCACCGGTCGACGGCCGCCCGTCTTCTCCCTCTTCTCTCCCGGAGCATCATGAAGACCATCCTCATCGCCGGCGGCAACAGCGGCATCGGCCTCCAGGCCGCCCGCGACCTCCTGGTCCACGGCCACCGGCTCGTCCTGCTGGGCCGTGACCCGCGCAAGGGCGAGGCCGCCCTCGCCTCCTTCGGCACCGCCGCCGACCGGGCCTCATTCCTCGCCGCAGACCTGTCCACCCACGGCGGTGTCCGCGACGCCGCCCAACGCGTCCTCGCCCAGCACGACCACATCGACGCCCTCGTCCACACCACCGGCGTGTTCACCTTCGAGGAGAGCCGTACGGCCGACGGGCTCCACCCGTTCTTCGCGGTCAACTACCTCAGCCGCTACCACCTCACCCAGCTCCTCCTGCCGGCCCTGCGCCAGGCCGGACGGCCGGTCGTACTGATGATGACCGCCGCGATCCCACCGGCCGACGAGACCGACTTCGCCCGGTTCCCCGAGTTCGCCCCCTTCACCTTCAGCCGCGACCGCAAGCCGATCCAGCTCGCCAACCACCACTACGCCGCCCACCTCACCCACGCTGAACCCGGCCTCGCCGCCGGCGTCGTCAACGCGGGCTCCGCAAAGACCGACATCATGCGCATCGCCCCCTGGTACATGCGGGCCGGCATGAAGATCCTCGGACCGCTCGTCCTCGACTCCGTCGACACCTCCGCCCACAACGCCGTCGAAGCCGTCCAGCACGACGACTGGCACACCCCTTACTACTGGGGCAAGCCGGGCCGCTTCGAACAGCGCACCCCGATCGCCCTGGACGCCGCGACCACCCAGCACCTCATGGACGCCTCCCGCAGTCTCACCGGCGCCTGACGCAGTCGCCGCCGCAGAGCCCGGTCGAATGGGGGACCGAGTGCGACGGCTTCGTAAGTCGCGCGGTGCCACGGGCCCACGGCGAGGTCCTGGACGGGCGGCTCAAGGGGAGCGCCGCCGGAGCGCAGGACCATTCCGCTGACGCAGAGGTGACGCCCCCGTAACGGCGCTCCTGCGAACGTAGCCGTCGCCGGCTGGGCGCGGTTACCTCGCCGGGCTCGGGCGACAGCGGTCACCGAAGGTCTGGGGGAAGCATGATGGCATTCAGGGACAGGGCGTTGCTCGCGTTGAGCGATCCCGCCGCTCTGGGTGCGTTGTTGTCGCCCACCGATGCCTCGGGCGAGCAGCGGATCCGCACCATGCTGGCCGCGACCTATGACCTGTCGGCCGCCCGGGTCGACACGGTCGGCTCCGCGCGGGTACGCGAGGTCGCCCTGCAGCGGCCGCTGTTCCTCACCGGGCGGCAGGACGGGGCGTGGTCGCAGCTCGTGCCCTCCTACACCCGCACCGAGGTGAGCCTGACCGTGCCCGCCCCGGCCGAGCCGGTCTGGACCGACCTGCTCGCCGGGATCGACGTCACGGTGGTCACGGAGGTGGACCCGGCCGGCGCGGAGGCGGTGCTGTCCCGGGGTTTCGACGACTTCACGTCGTTCGACGAGTTCAGGGCGCGGTTCGCCTTCTTCGATCTCGACGCGTTTCTCGCCGAGCACGACATCAGCACGGTGGAGGAGCTGGGGGACGCGTCCGACTACGTGGTGACCGAGGTACGCCTGCGCACGCCCGCCGCCTTCGACCCCGACGACCCGGCCAACACCCACCTGCTGCCGGTCACTCTCGCCGCCGTG
>NZ_JAGXJL010000092.1:0-23202 GCF_019091475.1 Streptomyces sp. GbtcB6
TTCCACCGTCCTGACGCTATGCGGTACCCGAAATGTCGATCAAGGCCTGTGCTGATCGACATCTCAAACACGGCCTAGAACACGCTGGGCCCTGTCGCGGTTGCCGCACGCCACTTCGCGTTCGGCTTTGATCTCGGCAATCGCCTTGCGGAGCCTGCGCAGTTGCTCGTCGTGGGACTCAAGGAGTGCATCGCACTCGCGGAGCATCTGCTCCATCTCCTGAGCCACCCAGTCCGCCGAGGGTGGGCGGCCATCGTGCTGACTCATGGCGCCAGGGTAGGGGCGTGTCAGACGCCCCGTCTGCCCTTCCGGCGAGGAGGGCAGACACGGTCAGGCAGGTGCCCAGGAAGGCCCGCAGACAGTCAGATTCTCGCGCACATGGACTTCCCGCGGCACGGGGAGCCGGTAGGGGCACGAGACGGCAGGCGGCCTGACACCTGCTTTCTCCACGATTGTTGGTCTTAAGAGTCAGCTGCCTTCCGCGTTGTTCATCCAACCTGGTTTTTCATGAGGCGGACTGCCTCCGTCTGACATGGAAGAGGGACGGTGCAGCCCGGCTTACGCGGCGATAGCGTCGAGATCCTGCGGCGTGGACCGGGCGCCGTAAAAGTCGCAGCTTTCGGGGAACGTTGCTGGAAGCATGGCTGAGTGAGACGCGGTGCGGTCCGCTCCTCCCAGCGGAGCTCTCCCTCACTCGTACGCGCCCGTCGAGACCAGAGCGCTCGGAGAATGTGGGTACGTCGATGACAGCGGAAGTCGGTCCGGTAGACGTGCACGTGTCCACACCGTCGGTCTACCTCGACCAGTGGGTATGGATTCGCCTGGCACGCGCGGCGAACGGAACACCGCGCGAAGCGTCCGACACGGACGTCCTCGCTGCCGTACGCGACGCGAGCGCCGCCGGGGTCGCCTTCCCGCTCTCGTCCACCCACTACATCGAGACCAACAAGATCACCGACCCTCGCCAGCGAGCCAACCTTGCACGGACCATGGCATCGGTCTCGCACTGCCGGACGCTGCGCTCACGACACGTTCTTCTGCGCCACCAGATGCTGCACGCAATGCATGTGAGCTTTGGGCGACCGGCGTTCCGGCCGTGGCCGCCGGAGGCACTCGGCATCGGTGCGATGTGGGCCTTTGCCGGGGAACGTGTTCCGCTGAGCCTCTACGGCCCGTCCGGCAAGGTGGACGCCGGCCCGATTCCAGGGATGCAGGCATGGCTGCGCAAGGTCAATCAGTACGCCGAGTTCCAACTGCTGGCCGGGCCGCGGGACGAGGAGATCGAAGACCTGCGGCGCCGCGGATACCGCCCCGAAGCAACACGTGAGGCCTTCCGCAGCAGGCTCGAGTGGGAGGAGATCTACGTCGGACTGCTCGCGGACGATCCGGTCAGCCGGCACGAACTCCGGGTGCGGGTTCAAGCGCGCGAGATCCTCCACGAACACTTCGATCTACTGAAGGAACTGCTCGCGGAGTACCGTATCGACCTCCACCGCGAGATCGGTCTTGATCCCGCCCGGCCCGAGTCGGGGCGCCCCCGAATGGTCGCCTTCGCCGACCAAATGCCATCGGTCCGTGTCGCCGTGGACCTGAAGGCGGAGCTCTTCCGTAACCACACCAAGGCGTGGACGGTGAACGCTCTTCATGACATCGACGCCCTGAGCATGGCGGTGCCCTACTGCCATGTTGTCGTCCCCGACCGCGAAATGGCGGACTTCCTGTCGCGATCCAGGGCAGGGCAGCGGAACGGCACTCGCGTACTCAGCCGGCTACGGCACCTGCCTGACGAACTGGCTGCTCTCCGGGATCGAGTACGGTCCGATGACGTCGATACGAGCGGCACCGACTGGGTCGGACCTGGTGAACGTTTCTGCACCGACGGGCAGGAGCTGCGCGCCACTATGCCCAGCCATCCGGCTGCCTGATCGACTTCTGAGGATCCGCGGGTTCGCTGCGACGGCCGGTGAGAATCCGGGCAACCGCCGCAGCACCATGACGTCGAACTGATTGTCGCGCGGCCTGTTCGAACCACCACGGGGTTGCCGAAGGCGCGGGTTGTGTCAGGACCACGCGCTATACGTGATGCGGTCCTGATCCGCGCTGGGAAGGATTGGACAGCCAATGAGAGACCCCACAGCCTCGCAGCAACAGGTCACGAACGCCGTCGAGGCCGCACTGCCCTCCCGGGCGTCCCTCCACTGCGAGATCTGCCGTTCAACAGCCGGGTGAACCTTTGCACCATCCGGCGTCGGCGCCTTGGCCCAGTCGCCCAGCAGAGGCAAGTCTCACGACCAGTCCGAGAGGCCTCCAGACCGGATCTCCCCACGGAGCCGGTCCGGCCGAAGCAAACACCGGAGGCGCGGATGAGCAACGACGACGTGAACATCGGGAAGGACGGAAAGCCACGCTGCGCCTGGGCCGGCGATGGCGACATCGCCTACGTCCGTTACCACGACCACGTATGGGGCACCCGCACCTACGACCCGTCCGCGATGTTCGAAGCGCTCACCCTGGGCGTGTTCGAAGCCGGCCTCAGTTGGTCGGTCGTCTTCGGTAAACGGGACTCGTTCCGTAGGGCATTCCGATGTTTCGACATCGCTCAGGTTGCCGCGATGACCGAGCAAGATGTCGACCGG
This sequence comes from Streptomyces sp. GbtcB6, assembly GCF_019091475.1. Taxonomy (NCBI): domain Bacteria; kingdom Bacillati; phylum Actinomycetota; class Actinomycetes; order Kitasatosporales; family Streptomycetaceae; genus Streptomyces; species Streptomyces sp. GbtcB6. The sequence goes on from NZ_JAGXJL010000092.1 coordinate 2,637, forward strand.
TTGGTGCAGGATGCCTCGATCATCCGCAACCGCAGCAAGATCCAGGCCACTGTGGACAACGCCCGCATCATGATGTCCGCGTCGCCGAGCCTCGCGCACCTCGCGAAGTCCTACGAGAGCAACCGCAAGCGGGCCCCGCGCTCTATCGCCAGCCTGCCGGCGTCGACCCCGTTGGCGGAGGCCTTCGCGAAGCAACTGAAATCGCAGGGATACCGCTTCGTCGGCCCGACCAGCGTGTACGCCTTCATGCAGAACGTCGGTGTGGTCAACGACCACGTCCACGGCTGCTTCCGGGCGACCGACTACCCCAGCGCGGTCCGGAGCCGTTGAAGCCGGCGGTCTGGCTTCCTCCGAAGAGCAGTTGCCGATCATCGACGTCCAGATCGCTCTATCGTTCGCGTGTGGATTTCCGTCAGGCTCCACGGGAGTGTCGGTGGCGATGGCGCCGTCAAACTGGACGCGCCACATCGGGCGAAGCTGAGTAGGTTGAGCGTGTCAGCTATGGAAGCGAGGTAGCCATGACCATGGATGACGTCAGGGAGCTGGCGCTTTCTTTCGCTGGAGTCAGCGAGTCGCGTCCGTTCGCCCCGGACCGAGTGGTGTTCAAGACCGCGGCGAACAACAAGGTGTTTGCCATCCTCAGCGGCCACGAGTTCCCGGACGACCAGGTGACAGTCAAGGCCGATCCGCAGCGGGTGGCCGAATTGCTGGAACGCTTCGAGGCAGTGCACCCAGCGTACAAGCTGAACAAGCGACACTGGGTCAATATCTCGTTGGCCGGTGACGTCCCGGACGAACTGATCCAGGAACTGATAGGGGACAGTCACGACCTGGTCGCACCATGAGCCATGAGCGGTATGCATTCAGGAATTACGCTCTGGATCGATGGGCCGCGCCCTGAGGGAAGCGGGCCCGATTCAGCCGAGATGTTGCACCAGCGGTGCCTGACGACCTCGTGCTCGGCCAGCCTTGGCTCGGCACCGAGGCAGCTGATGGAACTGGGCATGACGGGGCTTGCGCGCGCAGCTGATCGTGGCGGAGAACCGGATCGCCGGGGCGTCGCCGATGTTGGTCGCTGAACTCGTTGCCGAGGCAGGGCCGTTGTGGCACGAACAGAATCCGGCGCGCCTGACGGCTTTGCCGTGGCAGCGGGTTGTGGGAGCCGACGCGAACCACAAGTCCGTCTTCGGCGACCGAGTGCCGGCCCCTTCTCTGCGTGCACCAGTCAACTGTGCGTGGGGCCGTCAGGCCGATTTCGTATCGCCCGCCCGCCGAGCCTGCTGCAGACGTCCGACGGGTCGCAAAGCCACCCGCGGCGAGACGGTCCGGTTGGCGGCGGCGATCTCCGCAGGCGAGCGTCCTCCGGTTGCCATACCCCGCTTCGGGTTCTTTACTAAGAAGTACAAATCCTAGCAAACCATGCGACCCGTGAGGCGGGGCGGTGGATTCCGCTGCCGATGAGGGTCTGGTTGCCGCATGCCGAGGTGCTCGGCTTCCAGCGGGTCTCTGGTCGAGTTGCCGCAAGGGAGATGTGGACGCCATGGGACAGCTTGATGGCAAGATCAGCCTGGTGACTGGCGGCTCGTCCGGGATCGGTCTGGCTATAGCCCGTCGGTTCGTCGCCGAGGGCGCCACCGTGTACCTCACGGGCCGGCGCAAGACCGAGTTGGACACGGCTCTGGAATCCCTCGAGGGACGGGCCATCGGCATACAAGGTGATGTCTCGCATCTCGACGATCTGGATCACCTCTTCGCAATCATCCAAGGCGGCAGCGGACGGCTGGACGTGGTGGTCGCCAACGCCGGCGGCGGCGGACTTTCACGACTGGGGGAGATCAGCGAGGAGGAGTACTGCTCGACCTTCGATATCAACGTCAAGGGGACGATCTTCACAGTCCAGAAGGCGCTGCCTCTGCTGCCGGACGGGGCCTCGGTCATCGTGCTGTCGTCCACCAACGCGTCGATGGGTGTCCAGGCCATGACGGTCTACAGTGCCACCAAGGCCGCCATTCGCAACCTGGCGCGCACCTGGGCCGCCGAACTCGCAGGGCGCGGCATTCGGGTCAATGCCCTCAGCCCGGGACCGATAGAGACCCCGGGCATCCGCGGTCTGGGCAGCCCGACAAGGGACGAGCACCAGCTGGCGGACAGTCTCGCCGACGAGATTCCCCTCGGCAGGATAGGACGCCCCGATGAGGTCGCGGCCACAGCCGTCTTTCTCGCCTCTGACCAGAGCTCCTTCACCACGGGAGCCGAACTCTTCGTCGATGGCGGTCTTGTCCAGGTCTGAATATGGCCGCCATATGTGGCTAGCCGCGAAGAGAGGCCAGAGTGCGCATTCGCCCGCCTGCTGGCGGGGGCCCTGCCCTCTTCGATGCCTCTGGCAAGAATCAGCCCGTCAAGGACTGGGTGGCAGTTTCCCAGGCGCAGGCCGACCAGCGGCTGTGTTTGGCCGAGATCGCGTTCAATAGCCTCATGCCGAAGCCCGAGCCCCGTCGGGGGCTCTGGTCCGTGCCCGCCCACGTGTGGCGCACGCCGGGGCGGCGGCCTCATCGGGTGACGGCTGGCGCGTCACTACAGTGTCGGGCAGGCTGCTGGTGGAGTGCCCTCGATCCAGAGGAGCTGATCATGCCCTCTCGACAACCAGGCCGCCGAATCTGGGGCGACAGGGCCTATCCTCGCCTTGCAGAGGACCAACTGTCCCGACTTTTCGAGTTCGGTGTTCCGCAGAACATCCTCGAAGGGCAATTCATATTCCGGCTGGGAGATGACAAGTATGACCTGGTGGTCATCGAAGAAGGTCAGCTTGAAATCATCAGGGAGGCAGGGCCAGGCTATCCCGAGGAGGTGATTGTCACTTTCGGCCCCGGAGAATTCATCGGCGAACTCAGCATCCTCACGGGGCAGTTCGTCTATCTCCCTGCCCGCGCCGCCACCGACGGCCGCATCTATAGAATTCCGCCAGACCGGTTTCGCCTGTTGATGGAAACCGAGACGGTACTCTCCGACATCCTGATCGCCGCCTTCAGGGCTCGGCGTGAAATTTTGATGGAGTCTGCCTCGCATGCCATCGAGGTTATAGGAAGTGCTACCTCGGCCGAGTGTATGGCGCTGCGGTCGTACCTTGAACACATGGCACTTCCATATCGCTGGACGGACGACGCAACCCCCGATGGATTGCTGCTGATGAGGCTTGCTTCACTTGCCGCAGATGATTTGCCTGCCGTTCTCCTTCCGGGGCGTTCGCTGCGCAATGCCACACCCGGAAGCCTCGCGACGAATCTGGGACTTTCGCATGAAAGAATCAAGGACGAAGAGATAGACCTCGCTGTCATCGGGGGCGGCCCTGCCGGGCTGGGTGCTGCGGTGTACGGGTCATCGGAAGGACTTGGAACCGTCCTTCTTGACGCGGTGGGTCCCGGAGGGCAGGCAGCGGCAAGTTCTCGCATCGAGAACTACCTAGGATTTCCCAATGGCATCAGCGGTGCGGAACTGACCCGTCTTGCCGCCGTGCAGGCGTTGAAATTCGGGACTCGCCTCTACTCGCCTTCGCGTGTCGTGGACCTCCAGCCCCTTGCCGGCCGGATAAGGATTTCCCTGTCCGATGGCACAGATGTTCTTGCGCGCGCCGCGATCATCGCAACCGGTGCTCGCTATCGGTCTCTTCCGATCGCCCACTGGAAACGCTTCGAAGGTGCGGGAATCTATTATGCCGCGACTGAGCTGGAAGTCCGTTCGTGTGCAGGTAGATCGGTGGCTGTGCTGGGAGGGGCGAACTCTGCAGGCCAAGCGGCTCTGTTCCTGGCTGGTAAATCAATTGCAGTGAACATCATCCTGCGGGGCGACAACGTCGGGGCGCGCATGTCCTCCTACCTTGTTCGCCGCCTCCTGGCTGACCCGCGCGTTACCGTGCATACGTCAAGTGAAGTGACAGCGCTTGAGGGGGGAGGCTCCCTGGAGGCAATCACGATCAGAAATTCCGCCACGGGTGTCGAAACTCTGCTGGGTTGCAGCGGGCTTTTCTGTTTCATAGGTGCAACACCGGCCACGGATTGGCTAAATGCAGCCTGCGCAGCCGACAAGGACGGGTTCATATACACCGATGTGCACATTGCTGACGAAGAACTGGGGTCGTCATGGCATGAACTGCAGCGCTCCCCTCTTCCCTTTGAAACGAGTATCCCCGGTGTCTTTGCCGCAGGCGATGTCCGGCATGGGTCAATGAAGCGTGTGGCCGCCGCAGTCGGCGAAGGGGCCTCTGCCGTTTCTTCCGTCCATCGGGTCATAGGAGTTCCCGGGGTGCCTTTGTGAAGGTGAGCGCGGCAGGTGGCGCAAGCTGGGGAGTCCGGGTGAGCCGGTGCCAGAAGCCGCGAAACAGGTTCGTACTGCCCTGCTTTCTACCTGCAATGCCTCGCACGCGGCGTACAGTTTTCTCATGGCCCGGCCTCGGCAGTTCGACGACGAGGAGGTTGTTCGGGCTGCCCGCGACCAGTTCTGGTCCCATGGTTACGACCGAACCTCCATCGACGACCTGAGCGCTGTCACCGGTTTGGGACGCGGAAGCCTGTACGGGGCATTCGGCGACAAACATGCCCTGTTCCTTCAGGCACTGGACAGCTACAACAGTGACGCGATCGGAGCCTGGCGTTCGGCGCTGCGCGGCCCGGGACCGGCCCTGCCCCGGCTGGAACGCCTTGTATGCGACATCGCCGAAGCGATCAGCAGGGACGTGGAGCGGCGCGGTTGCATGATGGCCAGGAGCGCCACGGAACTCGCCGCAGTCGACAAGAGCGTTGCCGAGAGGACTGCTGCCACGGTCCGCGGGCTGTACGGCGAGCTGTCGGACTGCATCGCCCGGGCTCAGGAGGAGGGCTCGCTGGACGCCGACGCGGACACGGACGGGCTCGCCAGCCTTCTCCTTGCTGTGCTGCGAGGGCTGGAGGCCCTGGGCAGGGCGGGAGCGGTCGCGGAAGTTGTCACCGGGGCCGCCGAACAGGCTTTGGCCCTTCTGCCCCGCACTTCGCCGAAAGGGCGGGCGCCCGATCGGCGGGAAGACAGTTCAGTGTGACCCGGTCCTTGCCCGGACAGCCCTTGGGTTTCACGATCACCAGCAGCGCAGGGGCGCTTACCAGGGGCTGATGAGGACGGTGCCGACCTTGCCGGGCCGTTGGGCGTGCTCTACGGCCTTTGCCAGGTCACCGAGACCGTAGGTGCCGGCTACGTCGAACTGGTCCTCGGCCGCCATGGCGATCAGCTTCGCGGCGGCGACATCGGATGCCTGCCTGTCGGGGGAGATGTCTGAGATCCAGTGGCCGACGGTCTTGCCGCGGAGCGTCAGCGATTTGTGCAGCAGCATCGACGCGGGCAGTGAGATCGGCTCCGCTGCCATCTGCCCGTAGCAGATGAGCGTTCCGCCCGGCGCGAGCAGGTCCACAAGGCTCTCGGCGAGTTTCCCGCCGATCGGATCGAGTGCCACGCTCACCGGACGGCCGTCGACCGCGCCGCGTACGTCATCGGCCCAGCCCGCGTGCTCCGTCGTCACCACCGGCACGTCCGGGAAGCGGTTACGCAGTTCCGCGGCTCCTCGCTCGCTGCGGACGACGTTGACGAGGGAGATGTTGTGGGCGAGGCTCACGGCGGTCAGCAGCCGTCCTACCGATGAGCCGGCGGCGGTCTGCAGCAGGACGCCGTCGTACCCGATGGAGGCGTGTGCCTCCGCCTCGCGGCGCAGCATCACGGCGGTGATCGGGTTCACCAGCATCTGCGCGGCGACCTCGTCCGACATTCCTGCCGGTACGGCGACCACCGCCCGGGAGGCCGCCACGATCCACTGGGACCAGGCGCCCGGGTGCGGGAAGACTGTCACCCGCGCGCCAGGCTCGACCCCGGGCGCTACCGGGGTGCCCGGGCCGACGGCCTCCACCACGCCGGTGGCTTCGATACCGGCCGGGACCGGTTGTCCGCTGCTGCCTCGATACGCCTCGACGGCTTGGAGATCGCCGGGGTGAACGGGGAACGCGGTGACACGGACGAGCACTTGACCGGTCTGCGGCGCTGCCGGCTCGGGCTCCTCGACGACGGTCAGGACGTCGGCGGGCGACCCGCCGCGGGTGTAGATGACACGACGGCTCATGACGCTCCTCCTGTGTGTGCTCGGCGTGCGTGGCCGGAAGCGCGCGAGGTCCGGGTTGTCAGCCGGCATCCTGAAGCAGGAAGTGCCGTGCGCTGAGCGGGCCGTCGAGTTGCATCAGGCGCCCACCCTCCCGCAGACCGCCAAGGTCCAGGGCGGCGAACCCGAACTGGTCCAGCAGAGCGGCGACGGCCGCCTTCGCATCGGCATCGTCGCCCGCGTAGAAGACCACCTGACGGCCTTCCTCGTGCTGGGGGTCCGCGGCGATGAACGCGGCGAACAGGCTGTTGAAGGCCTTCACGATCCGCGCTCCGGGAAGGCGCTCGGCGACCCATTCGCTGCCCGTGAGGTCGCCGACGTCGTACCGGCCCCGCCAGGGGTTGGCCGCCGCGAACTGATTCGTCGTGTCGATGACGATCTTCCCGGACCAGTCGGTGAGGCCGGTCAGGTCGGGTACGGCGAAGAACGGCACCGCGAGGAAGACGAGGTCCGGCTGCGCGGCCTCCTGCGCTGTCACGGCGTGGGCCTTCGGCCCAAGTTGCTCCACGACCGCCTTGAGTGTCTCCGGGCCCCGGCTGTTGCCGAGGAGTACCTCATGTCCGTGCCGGACGGCCTTGTCGGCGACGGCCTGTCCGATCTCTCCCGCGCCGAGAATTCCGATGGTGCTGTGTGCGGCCATGCTGCCCGTCCTTGATCGTGTGCCGGGGCCGTGCCAGCGCCCCGGCAGCGGCGGTGTGATCGGCTCCGGCCGCTTACTGCCGGCGTGGTTCCGGCTTCGGCGGCAGGTGCGGGGGCGCCTACGCGCGAAGCGGGTTGAAGTCCAGGAGGACCTTGCCGTGCTCCCGGAAGTACGCGAGCGCCTCGGGAAAGTCCGCCGCCTTGTAGACGGGCGCGGAGGGCAGGACGAGTCTTCCCTCGGAGACCAGCTGCGCGGACTCCGCGGTCAACGCCGGCAGCCGGGGCAGGAATTCGTCCTGGTACATCCAGAACTCCGTCGTGGTGATGTTCTTCGTCCTCAGCACGTCCGGATCGGGTGTGAACGGCTGGCCGCTCAGGTACCCGTAGATCGCCAGCAGGGCGCCGTCGGTCAGTACGTCCAGCAGCAATGCGGTCGCCGTTCCGCTGACGCCGTCGAAGCCGAGGAGTACCGGATCGGACCCGATGGCTTCCCGCACGCGCGCGCCGGCGTCCGCGGAGTCGACCACCACGATGTCGGCGCCGAGGTCACGGAGTTCGTTCACGAGTTCCTTGCGGCGCACGATGTTGATCGTGCGCAGCCCGCGTTCCTTGGCGAACACGATGACGGACCGGCCCACCCCGCTGTTGGCCGCGTTCTGCGCAACCCAGGAACCGGCCGGAAGGTCGCGCAGGCCGACCAGGAGCCCCGCGGTGACGGGATTGATGGTGAGCATCGCCGCCTGCTCAAGACTGATGGACCTGTCCACGACGGTCAGGTCCGCTGCCTCGGCCACGACCTGCTCGGACCAGGAGAAGACGCCGAAGGGAAGCAGGACTCTCGCTCCGGGGCGGACCTCCATGACGCCGGGCCCCACGGATATGACCGTGCCGACGCCCTCGTTGCCGATGACGGTGGGCAGCTCAGGGCGTACGGGGTAGATGCCCTGTGCCAGGAGAAGGTCGTGGTGGTCGAGCGGGGCGTACTCGACCTGGATCAGCGCCTGTCCAGCGGCGGGAGCCGAGGGCTCGGGCAGGTCCGCCACCTCCAGGCTCTTCTCCGGCTCCCCGAACTGGGTGAGTTGGATGGCGAGCATGGGACACGACTCCTTGCTCCGTCGATTTTCGAGACACCGCTTCGGACACCGACCTAGCCCTGTCCCCGAGGTTTTCCACGGCCGCATCCGGCCCGGTCCCGCTCCGCCCGCGAGGGGAACGGGGCCCTCGGCGATGAACCGGCGGGCTGTAGCCAGGCCCACCTCAGGGGACTCGCTGAAACGCAGCACGCGGCGACGCGCTAGCCCGTGGCCAGCCACTCTGCAACGCCCCGCCGTCGACGGAATGCTCCGCCGCGCCACGTCGTGGACCGCTTGGTGCCGCCCGATTTGTACCTCCCAGTAAAGAACCCTCACCGGGGCGCCGCAACCGGAGAGGACTCAACCTGCCCGGTACCGCAGCTCCAGTCACTGAAGTGACGCAAGCCGTACCGGGTGTCTCCATGGACGGGCGCGCGCTGCCGGTCGGACGACGGGGCTTGACCGAGGACGTGACTGCTCGCCGCGTACCCGCTCTGCCAGAGCGGCGTTCTCGGCCTGCGCCATCAGCTCGTTGCGCGAGAGACGCGCTGTAGGAAGCCGCCGTGGCTCTTGCGGATCTTGCGCGAGGCGGTGCGTGGTACCAGCTCCCTGCTGGCGCCGCCCTTCTCCGCCTGTGAGTGCCCCATGTCACCCTCCGCCTTTGCTATCGGGACGTTTTCCATCGTTCCTGCTGGTCACGGGGTGTCGGTGTGCTGCTGTGCCGCCCAGCCGTTCTGGATGATGTGTATACTCCAGAATCTGGATGATTTAAAAAATCCAAAAGCCTCGGTGGCGAGAGGAGAGCAGTGATGAACGAGATCCAGATCGACCACGGGCCGTTGCGCGTCGTCGAGGAGTCGCCTGCCTACTGGCGGGCGGTGTTCGACAGCCCACCTCTCAACCTGGTCGGCAGGGCTGTGATCGAGGATCTGTACCGCCTGCTCGCCCGGATGGACGCGAGCGAGGAGCTGCGCGTCGTCGTCTTCGAGAGCGCGAACCCCGACTTCTTCCTCGCGCACTACGACATGAGCGGCGACACCGCGGACGTCGTACGCCGGGCGGGCCGCAGCGGCCTGGGCCAGCCCCACGACGTGCTCCTGCGCCTGGCCGAGCATCCGGTGGTGAGCATCGCGAAGATCCGCGGACGCGCACGCGGCATCGGCAGCGAGTTCGTCCTGGCGTGCGACATACGCTTCGCCTCCCGCGAGAACACCCTCCTGGGCCAGCCGGAGGCCGGCTCGGGAGTCATCCCGGGGGCCGGCGGCACCGAGCGCCTGCCCCTGCTGGTCGGCCGCGGCCGCGCTCTGGAGATCATTCTCGGATCCGACGATTTCGACGGCGAGACCGCCGAACGCTACGGCTACGTCAACCGCGCCCTGCCCGACGCCGAACTCGACGACTTCGTCGACTCCTTCGCCCGGCGCATCGCCTCCTTCGACCGCCGCCCGCTCGCAGCCGCCAAGCGCCTGGTCAACCAGGTCTCCCTGCCCTCGGTGGACCGGCTTCTCGATGGCCGCCGTGCCTTCAGCGAGGCTCTCACCTGGCCCGAGACCCACAAGAGACAGGCCGCGCTGTTCAAACGCGGCATGCAGCAGGAGGGCGACCTGGAGGACCACTTCGGCGCCCACCTGGCCGACCTGCTCGGCGACGACGTCGAGGACTGAGCCCGGCCGAGGCAGCCGCAGCCCTTCTCCGCACCCCCCACTACGCCAAGGACCCCGCATGCCCGTCTCCAACCGCGAATGGCAGCTGACCACCCGCCCCGTCGGCGAGCCCACCGCCGAGAACTTCGCCTTCACCACCGTCACCGTGCCCGACCCCGGCCCCGGCCAGGTGCTGGTGCGCAACACCTGGCTCTCCGTCGACCCCTACATGCGCGGCCGGATGAGCGACCGCCGCTCCTACACCCCGCCGTTTGCGCTCGGCGAGACCATGACCGGCGACGCGGTGGGCACCGTCATCGCCTCGCAGGCCCCGGACGTACCCGTCGGCGCGACCGTCAGCCACTACAAGGCCTGGCGCGAGTACGCGCTCCTGGATGCCGAGCACGTCAAGGTGGTCGACACCGCCCTGGCGCCCCCGCAGACCTACCTCGGCCTGCTCGGTCTGACGGGACTGACCGCCTACGCCGCGGTCATCGACGCCGCGCCGGTCAAGAAGGGCGATGTCGTCTTCGTCTCCGGCGCGGCCGGCGCCGTGGGCTCGGTCGCCGGACAGTTCGCCAAGAAGCTGGGCGCGGCCAAGGTCATCGGCTCGGCCGGTGGACCCGAGAAGGCGCGCCGCGTCGTGGAAGACTTCGGCTTCGACGCCGCCATCGACTATCGCGCAGGCGATGTCCTCGGCCAGCTGGCCAAGGCCGCTCCGGAAGGCATCGTCGTCTACGTCGACAACGTCGGCGGCGGGCACTTGCAGGCCGCACTGGTCGCGATGAACGACCACGGGCGGATCGCGCTGGTCGGCGCCATCTCCCAGTACAACGCCACCGGGCCGGTACCCGGCCCCTCCGCCCTGCCGCTGGCCATCGGCAAGCGCTTGTCACTGCGCGGCCTGATCGCCTGGGACCACGCGGATCTGCTGCCCGAACTCACCCGCAACGCCTCGGCATGGCTCGCCGACGGCTCCCTGCGCGCCGACGAGACCGTGGTCGACGGCATCGAGCATGCGCTGGACGCACTGCTGGCGATGATGCGCGGCGCCAACACCGGCAAGATGCTGGTCCGCCTCGCCCAGGACTGACCCTCCACCCCGCTGCCCCCGGCAGGCGCATGAGCGACCGGGGGCGACATGCGGCACAACGACTCAACGCAGGAGAACCAGATGGACATCGGCATCTTCGGAGCAACCGGAGTGATCGGCCGGGCCGCCGTGGCGGAGGCCCTGGAACGCGGGCATCGAGTAACCGCGTTCACCCGCGACGAAGCGCGCATTCCCACTGCATCGGGTGAGGTCACCTGGCGCGTCGCCGATCCCGCCGACCTGCCCAGCGCCCGGGCGGCCATAGCCGGACTGGACGTGGTACTCAACACCATCAGCCCCGGGAGCGACATCGCGGACCAGATCGCCCACGCCGACGTGCTGCCCGCCGTCGCGCGCACGCTGTTGACCGCACTGCAGGACCGCCCGGCGACACGGCTGCTTGTGGTCGGCGGGGGCGGCAGCCTGGAGCTCGCCCCCGGACGGCGGTTCATCGACGACCCGGCACTCGACCGCACCGTGGCCGAGGTGCTCAAGGTACCGGCGGAGTACAGCAAGGTGATCCTGGCGCAGGCCGAGGTGCTGAAGCTGTGCCGACTGTCCGACCGGAACTGGACCTACCTGAGCCCGTCGGCCGCCCGGATCGCGCCGGGCACGCGCACCGGTCACTACCGCATCGGCGGCGACCAGATGATCCAGAAGCCCGAGGGAGAGAGTGGGATCTCCGCCGAGGACCTGGCCGTTGCGCTGCTGGACGAGGTGGAGATCCCCCGGTACATCCAGCGCCGCTTCACGGTCGGCTGAGCCGAGCAGCATGACGTCCGGCCCGGCGGTCAGACGCGTCGCCGCGCCGACACGACGCCCACTGCCCGCCCCCGGCCGGTAGACCTGTCCCCACGCCACCCAACGAGGCGCGTCAGGGCCACGTTCCCGGCCGCGCGTCCGCAAGGTCCGCGGCGCTGGTGGCGGGAGGGCCGGAAGCGGTCCACACCGCTCTTGGCGTCTACGGCTGCTTCGCGCTGATGTCCTCCGGATGCCGCCCGTACGGGCACGCAACAGATTTGGACCTGTTGAGGTTCTCGGCCTGGCAGGTCACGGAAGCCGTCGCGGGGCCCACAACAGGACAGGTTCGCCGCCCACCCGCCGACTGCCGCCTCCCGCAGTTCTCCGTAGTCCACAGCAGTTCTTGATCAGGAAGGAACCCCACCATGACCAGTGACACCGGTCTGGACATCCACGTCTACGTCGCCCCCATGCGGCCGGTCCCGAACCCGGACGCCGAAGCCGCCGGGGTCAAACCCATGTGGTCCCCGTGCAGCAGCACGCTCGTCACCAGCGAGACAGAAGCCCTTCTGGTCGACGCCCTCATCACATACGACCAGGCCGACGCACTGGCCGAGTGGATCAAGGGCTTCGGCAAGAACCTCGTCGGCGTGCTGTTCACTCACGGACACTCCGACCACACCTTCGGTCTCACCAGGCTGCGCGAGCACTTCCCCGGCCTGCGCGGACTCGCCACGAGGGGCGTCCTGGAGCGCACGCAGTTCGAGAAGGCCAACATGGGCCCCTACTGGCAGGGAGTCTTCGGCGATCAGGTCCCCGGCGACCCGGTGCTGCCGGAGCTCTTTGAAGGGGATTCGATCAGCCTCGACGGCCACCAGCTGTCCGTTCTCGACGTCGGCCAGGGCGACATCGAGGACTCCACGATCCTGCACGTGCCGCAGCTCGACGCCGTTGTCGCCGGTGACATCTGCTACAACCAGGTCCACATGATGACCGCCTTCACGGACGACGAGAAGCGGGAGGCGTGGATCGCGAACCTGGACAGGATCGCGGCCATGAACCCGAAGACCGTCGTGTCGGGCCACAAGCGTGTCGACGCGCCCGACACACCCGACACGATCGAGCAGAGCAAGCAGTACCTGCGTGACTGGGGCCGAGTGGCCGCCGAACAGGAGACCGCGGAGGGCATCTTCACCGAGATGATGAAACTCCACGGCGACCGGGACAACCCGTACACCCTGCTCCTCTGCGCGCAGTTGACCGTGCAGAATCGCGGCTGAGGCCTGTCCCGCGGACCACGGGCGGAGCCGGACCCGGATCGCCTGGTCGCGATCGTGGGCGGCCCCGCCCGTGGTCCGCGGAGAGCCGGGCCTGGCAGACGGGAGCGGAGGGCAGCCTCAGTCATCAGCGCTGGTCAGACGTAGTGGACGTCGCTCAAGTCGATACTGACCATGATGTGGTCGTGGTCGGGGCGCCCGTCGGGCCGGCGTAGGTACGCGCGACGCTTGGTGGGGAACTTGATTCCGTCGGCCTCGTCGATGTCGTAGACGTACTGCGCGGCTGCGAAGCCGCCGGCGATGTCGACGTGGTAGTCGTGGCGTCTGAGGAGAAGGTCGTCCCCGAAGTAGAAGTCCTGGACGGTGCTGTGGCTCGCGATGTCGTCCGGGAAGGTGACCCGCAGGTGGCGCCATCGCTCGCTCGGCGACTCGGTCCAGGGTTCCGCCTCCTCCACCCCCATGCCTTTCATGGTCGCGAAGAAGGGCGTGGTGAGATACGTCCACAGGGCGTAGCCGTTGAAGTAGGCGCGGTCCAAAGGATCCCAGGGAGTCTCCAGGGCGTGGCCCGTGAACGCCTGCCGTGGGTTGAGCCGCTCGGCGACGACGGTGCCGTCGGTGCGTTCGATCGCGATGCGGTCGGGCGTGAAGTCCGTGTGCTGGTCGGGAGCCCCGAAGGGAAGTACCGAGGCGTGCTCCTCGTGCAGGCTGACGGTCATCCGGCGCGGTTCGAGGTCCTGGGGCAGACCCTTGTCCGCGAAGAGTTCCCCGTCACTGACGATGGTGGCGGTCACCGTGGTGAAGCGGTTCCACTGCTGCAGGCCGCCGTGAGCTTCGAGGGCTTCTGAAAGTAGATCGGTCATTTCGCCTTCATGTCCAATGGTCCGGCGCAAGCTTTGAGTGTCCGTCAGGAGGTCTCCGGTGTCCTGACGCCGCGCGTCGGGTACTACCGGATTTCGTCGAGTGCTCCGACGATCACCCGGGCCACTTCGTCCGCGTGGGTGAGCGCGATGGCGTGCGAGCCGCCGGCGATCTCGGTGACGGTCGAACCCATGCGCTGGGCCGCGGCACGCTCCGCGTCGGGGTTGATCGCGTGGTCGGCCCCGGCGACGACGAACCAGCTCGGCAGCCGCTTCCAGCCCGGCTCGACCGCCAGGGGCTCACCGAACGCCACATCGGCGGCGGGCCGTTGGCTGACCGCGAGCACGGCCGCCTCGTCGTCGGGCAGGTCCGCGCAGAACACCGAGTGGAAGCGCTCCGGCTGGATGTAGAACTCCGTGCCGGTCTCCTTGCCGATCGGATACGTGCGCGGGAGCAGGGAGCTGTCCAGCTCGGCGGGCGGGAAGGCCTCGTTCGAGCCGAGGGTGGACACACCCTCGTCCACACCGAAGGAGGCGACGAAGACCAGTCCCGCGGCGTTCTCCGCCTTGGCGGACGCGTAGGTGATCACCGGACCGCCGTAGGAGTGGCCGACCAGCAGGGCCGGGCCGTCGATCTGGGCGACGACGCTCGCTATGTACTCGCCGTCGGAGGTGAGGCCCCGCAGGGGGTTGGCCGGTACCACGGCCGTCACGTCCGCTGCGCTCAGGCGGGACACCACGCGGGACCAGCTCGATGCGTCCGCGAACGCGCCGTGTACGAGCACCACGGTGGCAGACGATGCGGGTGACGTCATGGTCGTATTCCTCTCGCTTCCTGCGGCGGCCCTGGCCTGCGGAGCGGGCCCCGGGCCAGGGCGTGGGCGGGCGCCCCTGTGCGGCAGGGCGCCATCAGGACCACGGTCCGGCAACAGGCGCCTCGTGGCATCCCGCGCGGTCCGTAGTCCGCAGCCGACGTGATCCCGTGTGCTGCGGAGCACGTGATCGCGCCCTTACCGGCACAACGCATGACACGGGATTACGCGCTGCTGGAAGGGCGAGAAACATCCGCGGTGCCGCACCCCCTCGACCGAAGGAGCAGTCGATGCCCAGCATGACCTTCCGATGGAGGCGTACCGTCTTCCCGGCTACCGCCCTCGTCCTGGCAGCCTCGGTCGGCCTCATCCCGCTCTCGGCCTCCGGAGCGGACGCCGCCCGCCCGGAGCACGCCACCACCAAGCCCACGATCGTGTTGGTCCACGGTGCCTTCGCCGATGCCGGCAGCTGGGCACCAGAGGTGACCAGACTCCACGATCTGGGGTACACCGTGTACGCCCCCGCCAATCCTCTGCGGTCCCTGTCCGGCGACGCCGCCTACATCAAGTCGTTCCTACAGACCATCGACGGCCCCGTCGTCCTGGTCGGCCACTCCTACGGCGGCGCCGTCATCACCGAGGCCGCAGCAGGGCTCGACAACGTCAAGGCCCTGGTCTACGTCGCGGCCTTCGCGCTCGACAAGGGGGAGAGCGCGGCGACCGTGCTGCCGGCGGACAAGTACCCGGGCTCGCTGCTGACCCCCGACAAGCTGGTGGTCCGCGACTACCCCGACTCCTCAGCACCGGGCGGCACCAACGCCGACCTCTACATCAACCCCGGTGACTTCCGGTCGATCTTCGCCAACGACAACTCCTCTGCCGGGGCGACCGAACTCGCCCTGACCCAGCGTCCGCTGTCACAAAGCGCCTTCGGCGAGCCGCTCGGCGTACAGCCGGCCTGGAAGACCATCCCCACCTGGGACCTGGTCACCCTCGACGATCACGCGATCTCGCCCGCGGGCCAGAAGTTCATGGCCGCCCGAGCACATGCGAAGACCACGACGATCCGTGCTGCCCACGACGTGAGCCTCACCAGGCCGGACGCCGTCGACAAGATCATCATCGACGCGGCGACATCAAACCGCTGACCGATGGCGCACCTTACGCCGAGATGATGTGATCCCGCTGGTCGGACAGCTCGCGCCGGGAGTGGATGCCGAGTTTCCGGAACACCTTGCGCAGGTGGTGGTCCACTGTGTGCACGCTCAGGAAGAGGCGGGATGCGATCTCCGCGTTCGTGGCCCCGCCGGCCGCCAGGCGGGCGACACGTGCCTCCTGTGCAGTCAGATCATTGCCTCCGGCGGATGTGTTCGCTCCGGTCTCGACCGGATCGCCGGCGGCCGCCAGCTCCTCCGCGGTTCTGGCGGCGTACCCGCCGGCCCCCATGGCATCGAACAGCTCGTAGGCGATCCGCAGTTCGCGGCGGGCCTCCCCGGCCCTGCGCTCCCGGCGCAGCCACTCTCCGTACAGCTGACGGCTGCGTGCTCTGCGCAGCGGCCCGCGCGTGTTCTCGTGATGCTCGATCGCCTGCAGGTGCAGTGCCTCGGCCGACGAGGGATCCGTGGTGGTCAGTGCCCGAGCCCGGGCCAGGTCGCCGAGCAGGCTCGGGACGGGGGTCCGCTCGGCCAGTCGGGACAGGCGCTCCACCAGGTGCGTTGCCTCGTCCGCCTTGCCGCAGCGGGTCGCCGCCTCCACCATGTCGACCATCGCGAACTTGAGCTGGGACGTGTCCCAGACGTGTTCTTCCAGACTGCGGTACGCCTCGAGATACCGGCTCTGGCTCAGCTCGACCGTGCACCGGGCGTAGTCGCAGAAGACCAGCTGATAGCCCTGGCCGGTACGGGCGGCGTGTTCTCGGACGGCTTCGGTCAGGGTACGGGCCGCCTCGAACCGGCCGCGCCACGCCGCGATCAACAGGGCGCCGAGGTGCAACTGCGAGCCCCGTGCCTCCTCCAGCGCGGCACGCTGGTCGAACAGGCGCTCCGACTTGGCGAGATGGCCGGCGACCAGCTCGGACAGGGCCGTGTAACTGAGTGCCAGGGCCATCGGGATGACCGCGCTCCGGCGCCGGGCCTCTGCTTCAAGGCCCCAGCCGAGGTCGTGCAGGGCGATGTCGTCACCGAGGACGGTGGCATGCGGGCAGGCCGCGGCCAGCCACTGGAAGAGTTCGGGAGCTGTCGGCACCTCGCGCCGAATCGCCTCGATGGCACGCTGCAACTGCGGGCCGGCGGTGTCCAGCCCTTCGAGATGCAGTGTCGTGTCGGCCTCCAGCACCAGATCTCCCGTCGTGACCGGCGTCCCTGCAGGCAACGGCAGGGAACGGACGGTCTGGGCCACGCTCAGGCGTGACGCCCCCTGTGGCGCGAGCGGGCCGCTGATCTGGGTCTGGACGAGGGCCTCGACGAGCATGTCACGAGCCGTACGGGCATCTACCGGGCCCAGCTCCCGGGCGGCGGTCAGCAAGGCGTCGGTCGCCGCGGCCGGGAGTCCCGTCAGCCGGTGGATCCGTGCCTGAACACGCTGTACCGAGGCGTTGTGCCAGCGGTCCCCACGGTGGGCGGCCGCTTCGTCGAGCAACGCCTGCGCCCTGCCGGGCGAACCGGCCATGGCGGCGGCCTCGGCCGCCCCCAGAACACGCCGGGACCGCGAGGGTGACTCGGACGTCAGGAACGCGCCTCGCGCCAGAAGCGCCGAAGTCCCGGTCCAGTCACCGCGGTCGCGGGCGCGCTCCGCAGCGCGTTCCAGCTCTCGCGCGACGCTCTCGTCGGGGGTGGTCGCCGCTGCCGCGAGATGCCAGGCGCGCAGATCGATCTCGCCGCGGTCTCCGGCGATGTCGGCAAGGACGGTGTGCACCTTCGCGCGCTGTACCAGCGGAGTGCCGTAGTACACGGCCGAACGAATCAGCGGATGGCGGAACTTGACCGTGTCCCGGATCGACAGCAGGTTACGCTCCTCGGCAGCCATCGCGGCGGACGCGTCGAAGCCCAGCGCCGGACCTGCCCGCCACAGCACGTTAGGGTCGCTGGTCGGATCGGCGGCCGAGGCCAGCAGCAGCATTCGGGTCTGCGCGGGTAACGTCGACGCCTCACGCACATAGAGTCGTTCCAACGTCCGGCCCAGCGGGATGGGCTCCGGCAGCGGCACCTCACCACTGAGTTCGGGGGCTTTCAGCTCTCGGGCAGCCTCGATCAGAGCAAGCGGGTTGCCCTCCGTGGAGGCGACAATGCGTGCCCGGACGCAGGGGTCGAGGACACCGGGGACCACTGACTCCAGCAGCTCGCCGGCTGCCTTTGGGGGGAGACCGCCAACGGTCAGTTCGGCCAGCCCCGCCAGGTGGTCGATGCGGCCGACCCGGTCGCGGGACGCGAACACCATCACGACCGAGTCGGCGTACAGACGGCGGGCCACGAAAGCGAGTACCACGGCGGACTCCTCATCGAGCCAGTGGGCATCGTCCACCAGACACAGCAGAGGCCTGTCGTCGGCCCGCGTGGTGAGCAGCCCCAGTGAGGCCAGCGCGACGAGGAAGCGGTCGGGCGGGCTCATCCGCTCCTGCAGCCCGAAGACCTGACCGAGCGCCTCACGCTGCGGGTCCGGCAGCTTGGGCAACTGGGTCAGGCGGGCCCGCAGCAGGTGGTGCAGTGCGGCGAAACCCAACTCGGCCTCGGACTCCACGGCGTCGAAACGCATGACCTCGAGATCGCTGCCGGCCATGACCTGGACGTCATCGAGCAGCGCGCTCTTGCCGGTCCCGGGCCCGCCCCGCAACACGAGGACCGCACTCATTCCGTGCCGTGCGGCCTCGAGAGCCTCCGCCAGCCGATCGCGTTCCTTGTCTCGCCCGAACAACTCGTCCACTGGTCAACCCCAAGGTGCTCGAGGGCTGGCATGCGCAGCCCCCTGGCGCGCGTGAGTCCGATCACCGGACCTAAACCCCATCCTGGCCGGGATGGGAAGCCTTGTCCAATTGCCAGGGCACTTCCAACTCGCCAGACGGCGGTCAGAGTGAATCGCAATGATCAGGACTGCGGAACTGCGTCGCCGGTTCCGGCCGGGCGCTTCGCCGGTTCGGTCGGGGTGCCCCGATCCTTGGATCCAATCATTGGACTCAAGGTGTCTTCTGTGGTTTCATGACAAGGTGTTGCCCAGTACTTACGCACATCAGGACTGCTCGTTGGCGCGCGCGCTCGAGGTGGTGGGCGAGCGCTGGACGCTGCTGATCATGCGAGACGCCTTCTACGGCGCCCGCCGCTTCAACGACTTCTCTGCCCACCTCGACGCCCCCCGGTCCGTGCTGAGCGCCCGGCTGACCGCCCTGGCCGACGCCGGCCTGCTCGAACGCCGGCCCGACCCGGAGCACGGCAGGCGCCAACTGTACGAAGTCACTGACAAGGGGAAGACACTGTGGCCGCCGCTGTACGCCCTCCGCACCTGGGGCGAGGCCTATGCAGCCGATGACCGTGAGCCCCGCCGGATGTTCACGCACGCCGACTGCGGCGAGCCACTCGACCCCACCGCACGCTGTGCTGAGTGCGGTGTGATCCCGGAGCCGCAGGACGTCATGGTGATTCCCATGGAAGCCCCAGGGGAAGGAGCGCGTACGGATCCGGTGGCCATGGGGCTGCGCGAGCCTCATCGCTTGCTCGATCCACTGCCGGGAAAGCAGACCACGGGCGACTGAACGGCCATGTGGCCGTCCTCATTCCTCGAACCGCGGGCTGTGGTTTCGCAGCGGGACAGCGAGGGCTGAGGGACAAAGGGTTCCCTACCCACGAAGGCCACAGGGCGTGCGCCGCCATGAACGTCGGCGCATGCTGTGGTCTTCGATCAGTCCCGCCCGCCGCTGTGGGCCGCCGTACAGGGTGAAGCTCACGTGTCCCGGGGTGTGCCCGGGGAGAGGGGTGCCTCGATCCCGGGGCTGGTTCGTCGCCGGTGTGCAGGTCGTGCCCCGAGCGGGCCATGTTGGCAGATCACTACGTGCACTGGCGCAACCAGAACGCACGCAATCCAGGCGTCCCGGCCGTGCAGCGCCGAGCGCGCGCCCGTGTCCGCAGCGAGAACGGCATCCGCTGGGGCGGCCGTCCTCTCAACCCGGCGATCTGACCGCCCGCCCCGTGATCGTCGGCGGTCCGGCCGAGCGGCCTCACCTCGGTAATGAGCCCCGTCAGGGCGTTTCGGGCTTGCGGGCCAGGTGGCAGGCGTGCGGTCTGTTCACGCGCCCGCCGGGCTCCTGTTCCAGTCTCGCGGTGACGACGAGTCCGGCCTGCTCCAGCAGGTCGACCATGTGGTCCAGGGGCAGGAGGTACGACTCGTAGGACACCGGACGGCCATAGCCGCGGGTCGGCTGCAGCCGCTCATTGCCGACATAGTCCCCCCAGAGCAGGTAGCCGCCGGGCGCGAGCGTGCGGTGGAACTCGGCGAACACGTCCGGCAGCCACTGTGGGGGCGTGTGATGGGTGGAGTACCAGGCCAAGATGGAGCCGAGCTCGTCGTCCCTCATCTCCAGCGCGGTCATCGAGCCCTCGGTGAACCGCAGGTTCGGATAGGCGTGCCGGGCCAGGCCGACCATCTTCGGCGACAGATCGACGCCGAAGACGGACACCCCCAACCCGGCCAGGTGCGCCGTCACCCGTCCGGGGCCGCACCCCAGGTCCGCGACCGGTCCCAGACCGGCCGTCCGCACCAGTTCGGCAAACCCCGCCAGCATCGCGCGTGACAGCGGGTCCAGCTCGGCCGGAGGCGGGACGCGTTCGACGTAGTCGGTGGCGACCGTGTCGTACGACTCGCGGACGGCGGTCAGAAAGGAGGACTCAGCCATGCGGGCGACCCTAGGCCAGGCAACTGACAGACCATGGCACGACCTTCAGCCGACCCGCGCGACATCCACCGCTGCCGACACCCGGCCGTCACGCCACGCCGGTGATCGTTTGCGGTCACGGCGCTGGTTCGGAGAAGGTGCCGATGGCCTCGCAGTCCGGGCAGGTCGTACCGCGTGCGGACTTCGCCGAAGAGTGGCTGTCATCCCGTGAGCGAGGGCACAGCCGTCCGCAGCCGGGCGTCAACTTCCGTGCAGAGCCCTCCTGATGGCGTCGGTTGCGATGCGGCGTGCGATGTCGGTGGCGTGGCAGTCGCGGAGGCTGGCGAGCATGAGGAAGTCGTGGACCCTGCCGAGGACGCGTACGGCGGGGACGGGGACACCCGC
>NZ_JAGXJL010000093.1:0-22509 GCF_019091475.1 Streptomyces sp. GbtcB6
GGCGGATGTCGGGCAGCGGCTGCCCGGTGCCGCGGTAGATCCACCAACTGCGGCTGACCGGACCGCCGTTGCGGCTGTTCTCCGCCGGGTGCTGGGCGCGGCTCATGAGGTCCCCTCGTCGTTGTGTCCGCCACGCTGCCGGGATTTGATGCCGGGTAGGCGGACCAGTCGGCCATGTGGTTTGGGTCGTCCCGGAGGACCGTGACGTGACGTCCGGTGTGCACGTCCCGTTGCATAACTGCCGGACGCGCTTCGACAGTTCGGCGGCCGCTCCCCTCGGCAGCTTGTCGACCCGTCTCCTGGAGTCGCCCGGGGGTGTGGGCCTGCGGTGCCAGACGGCCGGCGGCACGCCGGCCCGCAGGGCGGCTTCTAGCGTGGCCTGGCGGCTGCCGGGGCCGGTCAGCGGAGGTGCGGTGAGCGCGGCCGAGTCCAGTCGCTCGTCGGTGGCGGGGGTGCTGTTCCACTGCACGGGGTCGTGGCCGCGCTCGCCCGTGGTGTTCCAGTGGCACAGGATCCGGGGGCCGGCCGTCATCTGCTGCCGGCGGTTGCGCCAGCGCCGGTGGTACCGCCGGGCCCGCATCCGCTCCAGGCTGCGCAGCGCCACCGGGTAGTCCAGGTACAACGCGGTGGCGGAGTCCGAGTGGGAGGCCATCGGCAGCCATTCCACGGGGTGGCTGAGCAGTTGGAGTGGCAGTACGAACTCGAGTCACGGTCCGCGCGCCGTGCGTTCTCGTGCGGCGCGGTCTCCTCACTCACCAGCCCCTGCTGCTGAGCTGGGCCGTAGATAGGGGTACGCCGCCCTGTCCCGGGTCTGGAGAACGGTCGGCCCCGTGCCCGAGGTGACTGACGCCACGCGCGCTGCGGTGCCGGCGGAGAAGAGCAACCAGCCTCGAGCCCCGCCGGCCGCGCGGCTGGTTGGCTTACCCCTCGGGTACGTGGGGGCAGGTTTCGCGCTGCTGGTAGCTGCCCAGCACGCCGGTGCCCGCAGCAGCCCAGAAGGGGCGGGAATCGTGGAAGTGGCCGCCGAGGGTGTGCCAGGACAGGCCGGGGTTCTCGTGTCGCAGCGCTTCAAGGCCCGCGGCGGCCAGCCCGCACCGCTGGTACTCCTCCATGGTGTAGGGCTGCTCGACCCACCCGAGTCCACAGGGGGCGCAGACGGTGTAGTCGACGGCGAAGGCCGTGTCGCCGGCGAGGTTTGCGGCACGCTCCCTCCAGCCGGGCCGCTCCGAGGAGGGAGTGTCCTGCCAGGGCGCATCCAGCCGGATCACGGTCCAGCCGGTGGGCTGGCGGCCCCATCTGCCGCCGCTGACCGCACGTAAGAACAGCTGCCAGAGTGTGCCGTCCGCTGCCCACGCCACGTTCCGGGCCTGCGCGGCCAGAGCCCGGGCAGCGTCCCGCTCCTCAACGTCTGTCATGCCGACCTCCCTGCCCATCCAGTCGACTTCCTCAACTTCCGTCCGGCAGCCCGGAGTCCAGGCGTGCTCAACGTCCTCGGCGCCCCCTGCATGGACCGCGGTGGGGCCCGAGCCGGGGGAGCAGCGAGCGCTGCATGCTCGATCGTCGGGCCTGCACCGCCCGTCGGGCGCAGCGCGTGCTCTTTCCTCTTCAAGGACGGGCGCGGCCCCGGCCGGACGCCTGCCGGTCGGTGGTGGGGCAGGACGGGCGCGGCCCCGGCCGGACGCCTGCCGGTCGGTGGTGGGGCACGCTCCGCGCGCCCCACCACCTTGCCGCGTGCCGGGCGTTCGCTCCGCGCCCACCCGGACCGAGCGCTGCGCGCTCTCACGCGTTGCGGGATGCGGCAGCCGGTCCCACGGCGCTCCGCGCCGTGCTCCCTCGCTCCGCGCTGCCTCCTCCCTTGCCCTCGGCGCTCCGCGCCTCACGGCCCCGTCCTGCGTCCTGCCGTTCGCCGTGGTGGTGGTTGGTTTGTGGTTGATGTGGTGTGTTGTTGGTTTGTTGAGGGGTGGGGTAGGTGGTTTGGGTGGTGGGGTCAGGGTGTGTGGGCTGGGTTTTTTGTTCTGTGTGGAGGGGGCGTGGGTTTGTTGTAGGTGGCTCTGGCGTGGTGAGGTTTGGTGTGTTTGTGCTGGTCGGGGCTGTTTGTGCTGGTGGTTGGCGGGTCGGTGTGGGGCGGTGGTGGGTTTCGGCGAGGTGGTCGAGGCGGATGGCGTCGTGGGATTGCTTGGTGATGTGTTCGGTGCCGTCGCAGATGGCGGTGATAGCGGTGATGGCTGTTTGGCGGATGAGTCTGGTGAGGTTTCCGATGCGTCGGTGGTGCGCCTGTGGAGGTAGGGGGCGTGGCGGGGGAGGGTGCCGGGTGTGTGGTGGGTGAGGTCGAGGGCGTTTTCGATGTCGGTGGTGACGTCGCGGAATGGTTCGCGTTGGCCGTGGTGGGCGGGGAGGGGGCTGCTGTTGATGCGGTGCGCTTCCGGGCGTTGTCGATCAGGGTGGCACTGTGGCGCAGGCTGCGCAGGAGCTGGCGGGCGACGTCGGCGGCCGGCTCGGTCTGTACCCCGCGCAGCTGCAGCAGCTGTTCCTCGGCGCTCTGTACGGCGCTGGTGATCAGCGCCCGCTGTTCGGCGGGCACCACGGCCCGCCACATCCTGCCCGAGCCGGGCGCCTTCTTCTCCTTGCCCAGTACCCGCAGCTGCCCGGCCACGGTGGGCAGGCTGGTGCTCCTGGCGCAGCCACCACGGGTCGTTGTCGTATCCGGGCGGTCCGCCGGTCCCGCGGCGGATGCGGATGACCGCGCCCGTCCAGGAGGTCAGCGGGCCGCCGTAGTCGGCCGCGGCCGGCGGCACCAGCCGCGGCCGCCCGACCCGCTCGCCGAGCCTGTGGCAGAACATCCCGTCGGCGG
This sequence comes from Streptomyces sp. GbtcB6, assembly GCF_019091475.1. Taxonomy (NCBI): domain Bacteria; kingdom Bacillati; phylum Actinomycetota; class Actinomycetes; order Kitasatosporales; family Streptomycetaceae; genus Streptomyces; species Streptomyces sp. GbtcB6. Next base: position 2,852 of record NZ_JAGXJL010000093.1, read on the forward strand.
GCAGCGCCCGCGGCCGCCCGGCACCGCTGTCGATCCACACCAGCTGGGCCATGGCCGGGTCATGCAGCGCGTCGGCGACGGCCACCACCTCGGGAAATACGGCCGTGTCCCGTCCCACGATCCGTCACCGCTCGAAGTCCTCCCCGGCATGGCCGCCCGCGACCTGGTGCAGGCGCCGCGGCCACACCTTCTCCTGCTCCCAGCCGAGGGCCTGTTCCCACCACCGGGCCACCACCGCGTGCGCCAGCGCGAACACCCTCTCCGGTTCGGTACCGGCCCGCACCGCCGGCCGCGCCACACCCGCCCACCGCCACTGCGCCGCCGTCACCTCCGGCAGATGGCGCAGATCCAGGTGTTCCAGCTGCTGGTCGGCATCCGCGTCCACAAGCCACCGTCCGTGCCGCACGCACACCCGCTCCCACCGCGGGGCGTACCGCGCCACCCGCACGGCCGTCCCTGCACGCCGGGCGGTGCACAGGCGGCAGCCGAATGCCATCGGCCCGGCGACCGCGCCGCCGATCCGCCACGCTGCCGCCGGCACTCCGTCCTTCTCGGCGGAGAGCTTGGCGTCTTGCTGTTCCCAGGACGGCAGGGCCCGCGCCGGCACGTCTTCCTCGATGCCGCCCAGGCCTGCCAGGAGCTGCCGTTCGGCCGCGTTCAGCAGCACCTCGGCGTCGGCCCGTGCGCCCCCGCCACTGTGCCCGGGCTGGTAGTTGCGCCAGTGCCAGCAGGACCGCAACGCCTTCGCTTCCAGCCCGCAGCGGCTCGCGATGCGGCAGATCAGCGACGAGGTCGTCTCTCCTGGCAGGGGAGCGGTCCGCAGCAGGCCGGGGTGATGGGTCACCCCACCACGGTCTCGTGTCCGCTGTCCGCGGCGGGCGCTTTCGCAACGGATACCGAGCGGATCAAGCAAAGCGGCGGGCGGTGGTGCCGGCCCGTTCCCACGGCACTGTGACCACCCGCGCCACCGTCCAGGCGCTGTACCGCCTGCGCGGCCTCCAGGGGAGTCCTGAGGCCCCCCGGCCCTGCCCGCGCTCTGGCCGAGCCAGCCTCCATGATCCAATATCATGCGCCACACGAATAAAAAATGAGGTATAGGAGGTAAGGTTGGCTTCATGGGTATGGGGCTGGAAGAGCGGGTGAGGTCGGCGGTGGCGGCGCTCCTGTACGCGACCGGTGAATCGCAGTCCGTTCTGGGCGCTGTCCTGGGGGTGAGCCAGGCCCAGGTGAGCCGTCGTCAGCGCGCCTTGGCGGCCTGGACCTTGACGGACTGCGAGGCGGTCGCCGCGCACTACGGCATCGATGTCTCCGACCTCATGGCGGGACCCACCCGGGCCGTGGAGGCACTGTCCGCCGTGCGCCACCGCCTCGGCCCCCGGCGTCCTGCGGCTGTCGAGGAAGGCATGTGATGACGGACTTCAGCGCGATCGACGCGCTGCTCGCCGGAGCCAGGAAGGAGGTCCCGCTGCCGCCCGCCGAGGAACGGCGCGTGCTGCGTGAGGAGCTGAACCTCTCGCAGGCCCACCTGGCTCGGGCCCTGGGTGTCAGTGCCTCCACGGTCGGGGGCTGGGAGGCAGGGCGGGAGCCGAGTGGTGAGGCGAGAGTGAAGTACGCGTACTTCCTCGAAGGAGCCAGGGCCCGACGGGCCGCCGAGACGGCCGGCCCGGTCCACGCAGGCGAACCCGAGCCCGAACCCGGGGGTGAGGGTGTCGCGGATGCCGGGCAGGCGGCGGATCAGGACGACGACGGCGATGTGCTCGCGGTGCCGCAGCCGTGCGTGCTATGCGGGCAGCCGGCCCGCCACCAGGTCGAGGGGTTCCCGCAGCACCTTCACCCCGCGGAGTGCACCACCGCGCCCCCAACCTCGCAGCCGCAGCCGCAGCCGCAGCCGCAGCCGCAGCCGGAGCCCGCGCCGGCGGCCGTTCCGGCTGAGGCAGCGCCTGGTCGAGGCCGCTCCGGCGGGGCGCGGCAGGCCCCGCGCGGGCGGCAGGGGGTGAAGGTCGTTCCGGCCGGGCGCCGGGTGCGGCCGGCCAGCGCCCCGGACCCGCTCGCCGGGCGGATCTCCTCGGCGGTCGCGGCCGCCCTCGGCGAGCACGGCGGGGACGTCGCGGAAGCGACGGCGGCCCTGGTGAAGCGGGCGATCCCGGACGCGATGGCCCTGTTGGACCAGGCCCGCCTGGGCGGCCGTTACGACGTTGTCGCGCACCCGTGGCTGCCCGACGTCCTGCGCAAGCAGACCGCGAAGGGTGCCGACCAGGTCTGGGAGGCCCGCCCGAAGTGGACCCGGCCCGAACTCCCGGCCGGCGCCCACGAAGTGACCGCGCTGGACGTCAACGGCGCCTACTTGAGTGCGCTCAAGACGCACCTGCCGCTTGGCCAGCTGGAGCATTCCACCGACGGACAGCACAATCCGCGCCGCGCCGGCGTGCACCTGATCACCCCGCCCGACTGGGAGCACGACGCGGTCCTCCCGAACCCGATCGGCCAGCGCGACGAACCCGGCCCGCTGTGGGTGACCGAGCCCACCCTGCGCCTGCTGCTGCGCCTCTCGGGACCGAAGTACGGGCTGTGCGACCCGCCCGTGATCCACGAATCATGGACGTCCGGGGCCACCGAGGGCCTGCTGGAGAAGTTCCGGATCACGCTGAAGGACGCCCGGGACCGGGCGATCGCCGACGGCGACGACGTGACGGGGGAGTACGTCAAGGCGATGTACTCGAAATTCGTCTCCACGCTCGGCGAGTCGAACTACAACCGCGAGCTCTACAGGACCGACTGGATGCACCTGATCCGCTCGCAGGCGTTCGCGAACCTGTGGTGGAGGGCCCACCGGGCCTACGACGAGGGCCTCATGGTCGTCCGCGCCATGGGCACCGACGAACTCCACGTCATCGGCGACTGGCGCGCCGTCTTCCCCGAGGGCCGCGGCCTGGCCGAGATGAAACCCAAGGACGTCTACACCGTCGGCGACGCCGAGCTCGGCACCCCGGAAGAGGCCTGACATGCCCGAGCGCAACCTCGACTTCGGCCACTTCGGCGCGCGCGGCGTCAAGGGCCACGAGGCCGTCGCCCGCCAGCTGGACGCCCTCGCCGGGTACATCGCGACCTCGATCACCGTCCAGCGCGGCCTGCTCGCCCGCCTGCACTACCTCACCCGCAGCCAGCATGCCCGGGCCGCCGCCCGTGCGGCCGGCCTCACTGCGACCGACCGCACCGTGCGGGCCTGGCTCGCCGGCACCCGCACACCCTCCCGCCAGAACCTGGAGCGGATCGAGCAGGCCTACCGCACCGTGCGACGGGAGAACGTCGCCCGCTACCTGCTGGCCCGCCTCAACCGGGGCGGCCAGGGGACCCGGGTGGAGTTCCACCCGCTCAACCAGTCCCACGTCTCGCGGCCCCGCCAGCGCGTGGTCGCGTTCCGGACCATGAACGTGCGGCGGTGGGACCGGATCGTCGCCGCGTGGGTTGCCGACGACGACCAGGCCCTGGACGACGCGTGGATCGACAAGGTCGTCGACCTCGGCTCCCAGTGGGGCCAGTACGAGTACGTCACCACCATCGGCTTCGCCGCCTGACGACGCCTTTACAGCAGACAGGACACCTCACAGGATGGGAACTGCTGTTCGGTATGGGGGTGTCCGGAACCATACGGAAACCGAGTGGTTGGACGCCGGTACCGGGTTGCGAGGCGCCTCGTTGGGCACGACAGGCTGTTGCGGTGTCGGTGGACACGCTCGGTTCGAGGGGATGGAGGGCCGGCCGTGAGTGATCGCAGTTCGATCGAATGGACTGAGGCGACGTGGAACCCGGCCACGGGACACCTCCGCTTGCGCGGAACCGATGCCATCAGCTGGTGGGCGGTGATGGCGGCCTGCGGGGCACCTCCGCTCGCGCGGAGCCGACGAAGTCATGCTCAAGCCCCAGTACATGAGCAGCGGGACGCCTCCGCTCGCGCGAGGCCGACTGCACGGACGGTAAGGCGTCCTTACGGCTCGCAGGGATACCTCCGCTCGCGCGGAGCCGGCGTTCCCGGCTACATCCGGGGGTACCGCTACACCGGGACACCTCCGCTCGCGCGGAGCCGACCTGGCCATCGAGGACGACCGGCATCTGCGGGATGGGACACCTCCGCTCGCGCGGAGCCGACGGTGGTGCAGGGAATCGGAGCTGGAGCGCATCGGGGACACCTCCCGCTCGCGCGGAGCCGACGGCGACCACCCCACCCGCGTCCACGGGACACCTCCGCTGGCGCGGAGCCGACGTCACGGTGGCTACTCCGCCGCGGCTGACGAGCGGGACACCCCCGCTCGCGCAGAGCCGACCATCGCTGCCCGCCCGCCGCCCCCGTCTCGCTCGGGACACCTCCACTTGCGGGAGCCGACTGCAGGCGGGCGGTCCAAGCAGGATCCTCCATCGGGTCACTTCCGCTCGCGCGGAGCCGACGCCGACCCCTAGCTCCTGGCCAAGCTCGACGGCAGGGCACCCCCGCTCGCGCGGAGTCGACCGCCACAACTGGCCCGAGAAGCTGGTGAACATCGGGGCACCTCCGCTCGCGCAGAGCCGACCGGCCCCCCACACCCTGTCCGGCTCGGCGAGCGGGTCACCTCCGCTCGCGCGGAGCTGACCCTGATCCCGGGTCCGCAAAGAACGCCAGCACCGGGGCACCTCCGCTCGCGCGGAGCTGAAATTACCCAGGTCCGCACCGCGCGCAACGGCTAGGAAACCCCTCCGCTCGCGCGGAGCGGACCGCATCAGGATGTCCTCGAGCCGGCCGCGCTCCGGGTCACCTCCGCTTGCGCGGAGCCGACCCCGGGATGCTGCTGCAGTTTCCAGCCTTCAACGGGACACCTCCGCTTGCGCGGAGTCGACGAGTGGGACGCCGTGATTCTTACCCACGAGGCCGGGGCACCCTCGCTCGCGCGGAGCCGACTCACCGATGTGGTTGATGATGGCCATCGGCAGCGGGGCACCTCCGCTTGCGCGGAGCCGACTGTCGCCCGGACACCGCGCTGGGCATCGCCGACGGGGCACCTCCGCTCACGTGGAGCCGACATTCGCAAGACGGCGGCAGCCCAGTACAGCGCAGGGATACCTCCGCTCGCGCGGAGCCGACCAGAACTTCTTCTCCTCGCCGGGCTGCCAGGACGGGATACCTCCGCTCGCGCGGAGCCGACGCGAGCGCCTCGCTGAACGCGAACGTGGGCAGCGGGATACCTCCGCTCGCGCGGAGCCGACTCCGACTCGGCGAGCGCGGTCCGCTACGACGACGGGATACCTCCGCTCGCGCGGAGCCGACCCGCAAGGACGGCGCGGCCGATCCGGTTCCTACGGGATACCTCCGCTCGCGCGGAGCCGACCCCGCCGAAGCCGCACGCCGCGACCGCGCACACGGGACACATCCGCTTGCGCGTTGCCGACGGCTACTACCGCATCACCGTGCCCTACCGGGCCGGGACACCTCCGCTCGCGCGGAGCCGACGACGCTCTCGTACAACTGGGCGAACAGAACGACGGGTCACCTCTGCTCGCGCGGAGTAGACGACGCTGTAGCGGGTCACCCGCCAGTAGTCGTCGGGTCACTTCCGCTCGCGCGGAGCCGACGACGGCGTGTTCGTTCTCCACTGGCTCGACGACGGGACACCTCCGTTTGCTCGGGGATGACCCCAGGATGCTCGGAGCCTGCCGCCCCCGTTCCGGGTCACCTCCGCTCGCGCGGAGTCGACGGCGTAGGAGACGACAGCGCCCACGGTGGTTCCGGGACACCTTCGCTCGCGCGGAGCCGACCTCATCATCAACAACCCAGACGTCGCCGACGGGGGGACACCTCCGCTCGCGCGGAGCGCGGTCGACGGCTGTCCACGCCATGACCGATTTACCTCCGCTCGCGCGGAGCCGGCTTGTGGACCTGGACGACGGTGACGATCGCGTCCGGGACACCTCCGCTCGCGCGGAGCCAACACGGCCCCGACGGCTTACGACACCGTAGCGGTCGGGACACCTCCGCTCGCGCCGAGCCGACGCAAGCGCAGTGCTGCCGGGGGCGCCGATGGCCGGGACATCTCCGCTCGCGCGGAGCCGACGAGATGACGCCGATGATGACGTCCAGCCAGTGCGGGACACTTCCGCTTGCGCGGAGCCAACCTCTTCAGGTAGCCGTCCGAGTAGTGGGTGGCCGGGGTCCCTCCGCTTGCGCGGAGCCGACTCCATGGTCATCTTGCCTTCGCCGGCCGCCGTTGGGACACCTCCACTCACGCGGAGCCAACGGCACCACCGAACTGCCCGGTTCGCTCTGCCACGGGACACCTCTGCTTGCGCGGAGCCGACCGCCGATGCGCGGCGGGACGAACTTGTAGTGCGGGACACCTCCGTTTGTACGGAGTGGGTGCGGCCGTCGACCGTGTTGATGCCGACGGCTGTGGGCCGTCTTCGCGTGCGGGGAGGTGGCCTGCCGGGTGTTGTGACCGGGTTGTCCGTCCGAACTTCCTTTGCGTGTTCGGGGTTTGGGATTCTTGTTGTCAAGGTGCGTGCGGTGCGGGGCTCGCTGGTGGTCGTCAGGTTACTGGTGTTCGGCGGTGTGACTCCGTGCGGTGGTGCGATCTTGATGTTTCGTGATCGGGGTGGTTCGTGGGACAGGGGGTTGGGGTGGATGTTCGTGGGGCGTGGGGGAAGTTGGGGCGTGGCGTTGTTCCGCATCCTTTGATCTGTCATGTGCTGGATACGGCGGTGGTGGCTGAGGGGCTGGTGGGGGTTTTGGTGGGGCCGCACTGTCGTGCGGAGCTGGAGGCGGGTTTCGGTCCGCTGGGGGATGCGGCGGGTTGGGTGTCGGTGCTGTGTGGTCTGCATGATCTGGGGAAGCTGTCGCCGGCGTTCCAGGGGTTGCGGCAGGACGTGGCGGTGCCGGCCCTGGGGCCGGTGGCGGGGGCTGACGTTGGGCGGTTGGCCCAGTGGCGGGATCCTGGGGCGCGTACGGACTGTCATCACGGTCTGCTGACGGCGGTGCACCTGGTGCGGTTGTTGCGGTCGTGGGGTGCGGTGCCGGCCACTGCGCGGTCGGTGGCGTGGGCGTTGGGCGGTCATCACGGGGTGGTTCCGTCGGCTGCGGCGGTGCAGCAGGCGCGGGAGGCGGTGGGGGACAACGGGGGGCCGCGTTGGGCGGCCGCGTGCGACGAGCTGGTCGGCCGGGTCGTCTCCTTGTGGGGCCTGCCGCAGCCGGGGGAGCTGCCGTGGCAGGAGGTGCGGTTTAGTCCTGAGGCGGTGGTGGCGCTGGCCGGGTTGGCCTCGGTGAGCGACTGGATCGCCTCGGCACGCCCGGAGACGTCGTATGCGGGCCTGGATGTCGACCTGGCCGCCTACCTTGCGCAGGCGCGTGTGGATGAGGCGCGAAAGATCGAGAAGCTGGCGTGGCGGCCGTGGCGGCCGCCACGCCAGACGGGGTTCGCGGCTCTCTTCCCCGACGAGGAACAGCCGCGTCCGGTGCAGGTGGCGGTCGAGGCGGCGGTGGCGGGGATGCGGGGGGCGGGGATTGTGGTGGTGGCGGCCCCGACGGGGGAGGGCAAGACGAAGGCCGCGTTGCAGGCGGTGGCGGAGATGGTGCGCCGGCTGGGTCTGCAGGGCTTTTATGCGGCGATGCCGTCGCGTGTGACGAGCAATCAGGCCTTCGAGACCGTGGAGGAGCTGCTGGAGGAGGCGGACGTGCCGGTGCGGCTGCTGCACTCCACGGCCGGCGAATACCTCAAGGGCCGCGCTGCGGCGCTGGATCCGGCCGCTGCTCTGCGGCCGGTGGGTGTCGATGTGGACGGTGAGGGCGACGGGGACGGGCAGGCCGCGCAGTGGTTCGCCCACAAACGCGGTCTGCTGGCGCCGGTGGGGGTGGGGACGGTCGATCAGGCGTTGATGGCGGCGCTGCGGTCCAGCCATGTCTTCGTCCGTCTGACGGGTCTGTCGGGCAAGGTCGTCGTGTTCGACGAGGTGCACGGCTATGACGTCCACATGTCGACGCTGATGGACCGGCTGCTGTGGTGGCTCGGCCGCATGCGGGTACCGGTCGTGGTGCTCTCGGCGACGTTGCCGTCCGGGCGTCAGCATGCGCTGGTGGAGAGCTGGCGGGCCGGCGCGCAGGGACGCAGGCCCGGCACGCAGGCGGTCGCGGCAGCGCCGGGAGCGTTTCCGCGGGTGGTGTGGGCGGATGAGCGCTGTGATGCCGTGCAGGTGGTGGACGTGCCTGCTTCGGAGCTGAACAGCGGCCGGGTGGTGGAGCTGTCGCGGGTCGCTTTTGCGGAGCGGGCCCGGTGGGCGCTGCGGCAGGCTGGTGAGGGGCGCTGCGTGGCTGTGGTGCAGAACCTGGTCCGGCACGCCGAGGAGGCGTATGAGCAGATCCTCCAGCTCGTCGAGGCGCTGCCGCAGGCGGAACGGCCCGAGGTGTTCTTGCTGCACGGGCAGCTGGAGGAGGCGCGGCGGGCCCGCGTGGAGGCCGAGATCCTGGCGCGGTTCGGCCCCCCGGACCCCGGCCGGGAACAGGTCCGGCCCAAGCGGGCGATCGTGGTGGGCACGAAGTTGCTGGAGGAGGGCCTGGACGTGGACTTTGACGTGATGATCAGCTCCCTCGCGCCCATCGACAGCCTGATCCAGCGGATGGGCCGCATTCAGCGCCACCAGCGCGACGGCGACAGGCCCGGCCTGCTGCTGGCTCTGACCGGAGTCGAGGAGGAGGCCCAGAGGGTCGCCTTCCCCCGCTACACGACGAACGTTCATGCGGAGGCGGTGCTGCTGCGGACCTGGGCGGTGTTGCGTGGGCGTACGCAGGTGCGCTGTCCCGACGAGGTGCAGCAGCTGGTGGACCTGGTCTATGGCCCGCAGGAGGCGGTCGGCTGCCCTCGGGGCTGGGAGCGGCAGTGGGAGCGGGCGGCAGCCCAGCTGCAGCGCAGCATCGCCGGTCGGGAGGAGAAGGCCGAGGGAGTGCGGCTGCCGCAGCCTCGGGACGATGTCCAGCTGTGGGAACTGACTGCGCGGGCGACCAGGGCGAACCGGACCAGGCAGGACAGTTACCGGCGCGACGGCGACTGGCAGTGACCTGACACCTGATGGCGAGGAGAGCGCGGCCGCCGGTGAGACCACGAGCCCGCTCCCGCGGGACGCCCGGTTCGATCGCCCCCCGGCCCCGGCAGCCCGCCAGCCGTTCCGTTCGCCGGCCGCACCCCTCCCTCGACGACCGCGACGAGACGCTGCCGGGCTCCTCGCCGCTCGGACCGCCGACGAGGACGCCCCCGGCCAGGCGGTGGAGTGCCGCGCGGGCTGCCGCTGCGGCCCGCAGTCCCCCGGCAGATGACGGCTGCGACGCTGCCATGCCCTCAGTTGAAGGACGAGGCCATGCAGCGCGGCCCGCTCCCGCCGCATACCGCATCGGCCTCGGGCTGAGTATGGATTCAGCCGACATCACAGGCCGAGTGATCCATTCCGGGTGAATCCGCCTCGGTTGTCAGTGGCATTTGCAAGACTCGCCCCCTGCACGACAGTTGGGGGAGGAACGACACACTGTGGGCTTCAACCTGCTGACCGAACCATGGCTGCCGGCGGTGCGCATGGACGGCGCCCGGCAAGAGATCAGCCTGGCCCAGGCACTGCGTGAGGCAGCCTCCTACCGGCGCCTTGCGGGATCTTCACCGACCATGACCGCGGCCCTGCACCGCCTGCTGCTGGCTCTCGCGCACCGGGTGTACCAGCCACTGGACGCCGCCCGCTGGGCGCAGCTGTGGCAGGCCCAGACCGATGGCGGACTGCCCGCTGCAGAACTGGCCGCATACCAGGAGAAGTGGCACTCCCGCTTCGATCTGTTCGACCCGGACATGCCGTTCTTCCAGTGCCCGGCTCTGGACAACGCCCCGGGCAGCACGGCGAAGCTCGTGGCCGGCTGGGCCGCGGGCAGCAACCGGACCCTGTTCGATCACACCACGGCCGACCAGCGTCCGGTCCTTGCGGCGGCGCACGCGGCCCGCTGGCTGGTGACCGTCCAGGCGTACGACACCTCGGGAACGAAGCAGCCCTACCGCAAGGAGCGCACCGCGGAGGGCGGTCTGGGTAATCGCTTCGGCTGTGTGCTGGTCGAGGGCGGGAGCCTGCACGAGACCCTGCTGCTGAACATGCAGCGATACCAGCCGGACGACGAACTGCCCGCCCGCACCACGGGGCGGGACCGGCCAGTGTGGGAAGCCGAGCAGCCTCCCGATCCCGAGCCGGATGCGCGTAGCCCGCTGGGCTGGACGGACCTGCTCACATGGCCGTCTCGGCGCATCCTGCTGTCCACTTCGACCTCTTCCAAAGCCCCGGAGGTGGACGGGGTGGTGCTCACCCCGGGCACCCGTCTGGAGGGCGACCTCGTCGAGTGGGAGGCCATGGCGGCCTACCGCCGCCCATGGCTCCGGGGCGGCAAACAGGGCGACCTCAGGGCGGTCACCCTGGACGAACTGCGCGGCGTGTGGCGCCACAGCCAGGAACTGCTGCTGGCATCCGACAAGCGCTGGTGGAACACCTGGCGCGCTGCCCGCTATGCCAAGGGGCCGCTGCCTGCCCAGGAGCCGGAGCGGCGACGGCCCGCGGCACTGGACCACATCGCCGAACTCGTCGAGGACGGCCACATCCCCGAGGACACCGTCTACACGCTGCGGATCTTCGGGCAGCAGCTCGGTGACCAGGGCGGAGACACCTACGCCTGGTACGAGGAAGCCGTTCCCGCACCGGTGGCACTCATGCGGGCCGACAGCGCCCGCATCGGCCGCATCCTGGGCTACGCGGTGTCCCTGGCCAACGACCTCGGCGAGCAGCTGAAGCTCATGGAACGCCAGTACGCGGCTGACTTCCACCGCCAGCTCAGCAAGGACCAGGAGAAGAAGTCCAGCGAGCTGGAGATCCTCTATTGGCCGCAGCTGGCACCGCCGTTCGCCGCGTTCCTGCGCGAGCTGGGCCAGGCCCTCCTGCACGGCACCAGCGAGACTGAGCCCGCCGAACGCTGGGGCCAGGCCGTCTCCGACCTCGCCGACAAAACCGCCTGGCAGTGGCTGCAAGGGGCACCGCGCCGCGACCGCTTGCTGCTGACCGCGAGCGCCCACTTCGACGACTTCCAACTCGCCCGCCAAAAGCTGCAGAACATTTTCCGCGGCGGCCTCGCCCGCTACAGCGTGCCACCCCTGGAGGACGCATGACCACCGCAAGCCCCCCGGCCCCTCAACCGGAAGGCATTCAGCAGCGTCGCGGCGCGTTCATCACCCACCTCTACGGCCTGCAGCGGTCGATGTCCTCCGACAACCGGCACGCGGCCGGCGAGGCCCGCCGCACCATGGCACGCCTGCGCCGCTGTTTCGCCGGCCCCCGCCAGGAAGCCGATGCCTACACCACCGTCTTCGACTTCGACCCGCCCGAATCGGAACAGCACATCTGGCTGCTGGCCGCGGGCCTGTTCGCCCTGCACCCCCAGCCCCACCACGGCGGGCACAGCAGACCCTCCATCGGCACCGCCATGGGCCAACTCGCCCAAGACCGCGGTGACTCGGTGCAACGCCGCTTCACCCAGCTGGTCTCCGTCGAAAACGCAGCTCTGCCCCACTACCTGCGCCAGTGCGTACAGCTCCTGGCGACCGCCGACATCCCGGTCGACTACTACCGCCTCCTCAACGAACTCGTCGACCTCCTGGCCAACGACCCCTACGGGCGCAACGCAGAACGCCGCCAGCGGATCCGCCTGACCTGGGCCCGCGACTACCACCGCGCCAGCCGCCCCACCCCAGCCGCCACGACCGAGCCCACCCCGGCCCCCGCCGACACCACCGCCTGAACCGGAGACCCGCCATGCTCATCGAGCTCCACCTCCTGCAGTCCTTCCCCGTCAGCAACCTCAACCGGGACGACCTCGGACAGCCCAAAACCGCCCGCTTCGGCGGCCACACCCGCGCCCGCATCTCCAGCCAGTCCCTCAAACGCGCCGCACGCCAACTCCTCGCCCAGCACGGCCTGGACACCTCCGAGCTGGGCGTACGCACCAAACGCCTCCGCGACGCCGCAGCCGGCGTCCTCGCCGACCGCGGCCGGAGCAAGGACGAAGCCCTGGACGTCTGCCAGGCCGGCCTGGAGGAGATCGGCTTCGCCGCACACCCCGCGACCGGCCTGACCAAGTACCTCCTCTACGTCGGCCGGCCCGCCCAGGAACACCTTGCCGACTACTGCGACGAACGGTGGGACACCCTCGCCAAGACCGTGGCCGACGCGAAAGCACGCAAGGAGAAGAACGACAAGGCACCGCAGAAGAAGACCGCGAAGACGGCCGCCGCCAAACCCACCAAGCAGGCCCAGGAACACACCCAGCGCATCCTGGACGGCACCCGGGCCGCCGACATCGCCCTGTTCGGACGCATGATCGCCGACAACACCGACTTCAACGTCAACGCCGCCTCACAGGTCGCTCACGCCCTGTCCACCCACGCCGTCGTCAACGAATTCGACTACTACACCGCCCTCGACGACCTCAGGCCCAACGCCGAACCCGCCGCGGACATGATCGGCACCGTCGACTTCAACACCGCCTGCTTCTACCGCTACGCCAACCTCGACCTGGACCAGCTCGCCACCAACCTGCCCGCCGACCCCGACCTCGTCGCCCGCGCGGCCCGCGCCTGGCTGTACTCCTTCATCCACGCCGTGCCCGGCGGCAAGCAGAACTCCATGGCCGCACGCACCATGCCCCAGGCCCTCCTCGGAGTCGTCCGCGAAACCGGCGCCTGGAACCTGGCCAACGCCTTCCTCAGCCCCGTCACCGACGTCCCCGACCTCATGGCCGCATCCACCCAGCGCCTCGTCGACCACTTCCAGCAACTGCGCGGCTTCTACGGCGACACCCAGCTGCGCCACACCAGCATCGCCTCCATCGGCCCCGCCCCCACCGGCGTGCCCGACGACGAGATCGCTCCCACCCTCGACGCCTTCACCGCCCGGCTCCTGACCGCGACCAAGAACTGACCGCCATGCCCACCTTGCTGATGTGCTTCGACGCCCCCATGCAGTCCTGGGGCACCAGATCACAGTTCAACAGCCGCGACACCGCCACCGAACCCACCAAATCCGGTGTCGTCGGCCTCCTCGCCGCCGCCCTCGGCATCCCCAAGGCCGCCGACGAGGACATCCAGCACCTGGCCGCCCTCCGCATGGGCGTACGCGTCGACCGGGAAGGCGTCGTCGAAAGCGACTTCCACACCGTCCAGAACGTGCCCAACACCCAAGGACAGCAGCACCGCACTGCCGTCACCAAACGCTTCTACCTGGCCGACGCCCTCTTCCTCGTCGCCCTCGAATCAGACGATGCCCCACTCCTTGACCGCCTCCACAACGCCCTCGACCGACCGCGCTGGCCTCTCTACTTCGGACGCAAAGCCTTCGTCCCCACCCGGCCCCTCCCGAGCCACGGACTGCCAGGCGAGCACCAGGCCATCACCCAACGACCGCTCGACGAGGCACTGACCCTCCACCCCTGGCTGGAGAACCAGCCCCACATCCGCACCCGCCACCGCCCCGCCCCCGACGAGCCCGCCCAGACATGGCTGCGCACCGTCATCGACGCCGAACCCTGGATCCTCGACGTCGAACTACGACACGACCACCCACTCTCCTTCCGCCCCCAGCAACGCGCCTTCGCACCGCGAGCCGTACACACCGGCCACATTCCCCTCACGCCCGCAATGGTCAGCAATGACGCCGCCTGAGCGCCTGCGCGCCGTCTACCGGCCCACCAACCTGCGGCGTCTCGCCGCTTACACCTCGCCCACCTTCACACCCGAAGCCCGCCCCGCCGCAGAAGGGAGCATCCGGTGACCCTGTGGCTCACCCGCCTCACCCCCAGCCCCGCCTCCCGCCTGGCCCAGCAGGAACTGAGCGGCACCCACGGCACCTCCCTCCACCGCCGGGTCATGTCCCTCTTCCCCGACGGCATAAAGGACAGTGCCCGCACCCACTTCGGCGTCCTCTTCCGTGTCGAGGACACCTCCGCCGGCAGCTACCTGCTCCTGCAGTCCAACCTGCCCCCCGACCCCACCGGCCTGCCCGACGGCTATGGCACCCTCACCAGCCGCCCCCTCGACCAGCTCCTCGACGCCCTCACCCCCGGACGCACCCTCCGCTACCGCTGCACCGCCTCCCCTGTCCGCAAACCCGGAGCCACCACCCGCACCCTCTACCAGCTGCCCGCCGTCGTCGACCTCCACGGAGAAGCCGCCGACGCCTGGTGGCACCGCCAAGCCGGCCAGGCCGGACTCAAGCCCCTGACCCTGCACTCCCAGCCCGCCGAATCCGTCCGCGACCACCAACGCCCCCGCACCCCCACCAAGGAAGGCGGTAACCGGGTGCGCCACCACCGCGTGCGCTTCGACGGCACCGCAACCGTCATCGACCCCGACCTGCTCCGGACAGCGATCCACAACGGCATCGGCCGCGGCAAGGCATACGGCTGCGGCCTGCTCAGCATCGCCCCAGCACCGGACCCCGCATGAGCGCACCACACCACACCCAGCCAGGACAAAGCCGCAGACGCCTAGCCGCGCCCACCATCGCCATGCTCCCGCGCGGTATCGACTCCCGCCGGGCCAGCAGCCCTCGCGTCTTGGGGTGCGCCCATGACCGAGCGGATCCGCTCCGTGCTCGCGGAGGTGTCCCAGACGCGTTCGGCAACCCGCTGATCGTGGGCCGTCCGCTCTGCGCCCGCGGTGGTGTCCCGTTCCCGGAGTTCACGAAGGAATCGCTGGTCCTGTCCACTCCGCGCCTGCGGAGGTGTCCCGCAGATGACGACGGTGCGGCCGCGACGCCGCCGAACCCACCGCGCTCGCCGACCACCTCACCGCCCACGGCCTGGTCCTGGAGATGCTCGCCGGACCCCTGCCCGGCATCTACGACCCCACCGGCCCGGGCAAGCTGCTGTTCGCGTTCTTCGCCGCGATGGCAGAGACCGAGCGGGAGAACATCCGCGAGTCCACGCTGGAAGGGCTCGACACCGCGGCCCGCAAGGGCAAGCACGGCGGCCCGCCGCCCGTAATCACCGACGACATGCTCCACACCGTGCTCCGGCGCCGGGCGAACGGCGAGTCCGTCGAGCAGATCCAGCCCGGCCTGATCATCCCCACCGGCAAACGCAGGGGACAGAACCCCTCGATCGCCAGCATCTACCGGGCGCTCGCCGACTACGCGAAGGCACAGGCGTACCCCGAAGCCGTCGAGCAGGCCCACACCGACTTCGCCGCCCTCCAGGTCGGCGAAGTCCCCGGGCCCCGCCTCACTGTCCCTGACCGAGCGTCACTCTGATTACAGAGAGCTACTTGTCACTTCGCCGTAGCTTCGGGAGGACAGGGCCGTGACAACTACAGTGCTTCGGCTCACTGACCGAATTACCAGCCGGATCAAGTTCCCGTGTGAAACAGGCGCCGATGCCCCGGCACGCTTCCCGACGACTACCAACGGCGCGCGAGCTGGTCGACGCTGCCCACATCGGCCAGCGCGTGGTACGCCACCGCGGGCCGCTCTCGGAGACTGCTCACGGCACGCTCCCGGCGGGCGTTTCGGTCAGCTCGACCCGGGCCAGGGCATGGACGATGGGCGCCCCCTCTGGTGTCGCTCCATAGGACACGTCCACGAAGACCACCTTGACGTAGACATCGTGCAGCCGGACGACCTGCCCGGCCGCCGGGACAGGCAGCGGCCCGTTCGCGCCGATGTTCGCGAGGACGACCTCGTCCTTTCCCGTGCCGTAGGTGAACTGCACGACGTGCTCGACGAAGGGCCAGTCGACGTGCGGACGGTCAGCCTCGGCCTTCCTGATCCGCTTCACCCCGGCGGGCAGTTCAGGCATCCGTGCTCCCCTGCTAGTGGCGGCGAGGGCCATCTCAATCGGCGTCGCGCGATCCCCACCATCCTCCACCCACCACCCGCGCCGATCAGCTCCAGGCGCTGCGCGAGCTCGGCACCCTGGCACAGGCCGAACCCCACGCGGGTGACGAAGCGGTGCGGAACCTGCTCACCCGCCGCGCCAGCGGCTACGCCCAGGCCGAGGTCGACGCCTGGTTCGCGGACGCCCTGGCCACCGGCCGCGGCCACTACGCCGACCCGGCCGCCCGCCAGGCCGCCGCCACCGAGCAGCAGCTCCAGAACATCGCAGCCGTAAGGCTTCCAGGCCCTTGCTGTCCGCTCCGCGCCTGCGGAGGTGTCCCGTTTGTCTTCTCCGTGATGTCCCGCTGGTCCATGTCCGTTCCGTGCTCGCGGCGTACGCCTCACGCACCCGCAGCGTCACACCGTGAGCGAGTTCGGAACCAGCCGGACAGTGCAGGGACCATGACAGCCTCTGTGCGCCCCCAATCGTTATCCCGCAGTCGCTGGCGGCGGACCCCGGGACCGACACAAGCCGCTCTGCTCTGCACCGGCACAGCCGCAGCCAGTCCCGCTTCCCGACCACCCGCGCGGGAATGCCTGCCCCGCTGCGCGTGTTGTGACGGACGTGGTTGTGGAGGGGACAGTGTCCCCGGGCCTCACCTATTGCCCATGAGGACGATCGTTCGGCTGAAGCCTCATGGAGCCTTTCGCCGCGTAGGCGACCGCCCTTCACGACCACACACACGTCGGTGACCCGCTCCGAACACGGGGCGGGCCACCGTCATGTTCTGTCCCCTCGTTTACCAGCGCATGCTGAGGGTGTCGAGGTCGGTGCGGCGTTGTGGGGTGAGTTTGGTGGCGCGGCGGCGGGTGTTGTCGAGGAATGCTCCGAGTTTGATCGGTTCGCCGTCGAGGGTTTCGACGTGTTTGCGGGGCACGGTGAGGTGGCCTTCGCGGGCGTGGAACTGGCGGGCGGCGGCGAGGTTCGCGGCCCACCGGGCGTCCTGCGACCGGGGCGCGTCCGCCCGCGGCTCACCGTCGGCCGCGGGCTGGATCCCGATGGTCTCCAGGAGGTACTGCTGGGCGGGCATCAGCCGCTCCCACCCGGTCCGCTGCCCGGCGATCCACACGCCCAGGTCCTCGCCCTGGACGATCAGTTCACCCGGCCTGGCTGGGAGTGCGCCGCCGGCCTTCACGTGGGTGAGGGCGAGGCGGTAGCCGCGTTGCCAGCCGATCTCCCATGCCGGGCACCAGCCCGGATCCACATCGGCCAGAGCCTCCAGACGGCCCTCTGACAGCTCTCCTGCGTAGGCGACATCCGTTTCCCCGGCCTGGCGCCGTTCGGCGTTCTCAGCTGTCCTGCGGGCCGCTGCGCGCTGGTTCTTGGCCCACACCCCCAGTGGGAAGTCGTCCCACACGGCCCCGGTGGGCGGGAGCAGGTGCCCGTGCACCGCGGCGTACGAGCGGGCGACGGCGAGGCCGGCCTCCCACGCGGACGCCTGTACCGACCACACCATCCCGAGCGCTTCCAGCTCGGCGACGCGGGAGGCCTCCAGTGTCCCGGCCGCGTAGTAGCGCCTCTGGTCGGCCACCCACATCCCGAGCGGATGCCCGCCGATCGCCGGCCAGTCCTCCGGCGTGACGTACGTGTACGGCACCCGCAGCTCACTGTTGCCGGTCTCCCGCCGCCACCGGGTGGCCGCCTCGATCCCGCGCCGCCAGTACGCCGCCTCGGGGTCGATGACCCGCAGCCGGACGAACGCCGTCAGCGCAGCCGGGTCGCGTTCCTCGCTGAACCTGAGCACCCCGGCCGCCGCGGCACCGACCCGGACGACGTCCTGCTCCTCGTTGCTGTCCTCGCCGTCGTGGTCCTGGTCGACGTCGTCCTCGCCCACGCCGGGATGGGCGTTGCGGACCCGGGGGTCGGCGAGTGCCTCGATCGTCTCCGTGTCGTGCGCGCGCAGCGCCCCGAGGATCTTCGCGAGGGTCCCGTACGCATCCGAGGTGAGCAGTTCATTCGCATCCTCGTCCTCACCGAGGAATACCGGAACGATCAGCGTGGCCAGTTTTCCAACCCCGGGACGCATCCGCAGGGCACGCCCGACCATCTGCACGATATCCACCACCGACCCACGCGCGTCCGCAAAAAGCACCGCATCACACTCAGCGGTATCGACACCTTCACCCAGAACACGAACCGACGAAAGCACACGCAATTCCGCACGCACATCCCGGCCCTCAAATTCCGGCGCCCCGAGGAAGTCGGAGGCGAATTCGTCCAGGACACGGCGGCGGTGTGCGGGGGCGTGCTCGCCGTACAGCCACTCCGCCCACACCTGCTCGGCGGGCGGGAAGGCGGCGGGGTCGTCCTCGGCGAGCCGGCCCGCCGTCACCGGCACCGCGGCCGCCATCGCCTCCGCCTCCCCAACCCGGCTGTGGAAGGACAGCACGCGCCGGAACCGCTCCTGCGCGGCCGCGCGCATGAGGCCGGTCTGCACGGCCGCCAACCGCGCCCCGCGCACCACGTCCGAGCCGGTCGCCTCCGTCGTCATCGCGGCGTACAACTCCGGGTCACGGATGTCCAGGCACAGCACCTGATACGGCGCCACCAAGCCCAACCGGATCGCCTCCGACAGCTTCAGCTTGTACGCCACCGGACCGAAGACCTCGGAGTCCTCATCCATGGACGCCACCATCCGCGGCCGCTCACCCTCCGCCTCCCACACCCGCGCGGTCGCCGTCATGTACAACCGCCGCACGGCTGGGACTTGCGCCTGGTCGTGCACCGCAGCCCACGGCTTGCCCGCATCCCCGCTCGTGCGGTGCGCCTCATCCACCACGACCAGGTCCCACACCGGCAGACCCGCCGCGTGTGCGTGTTGGAGGGTGCCGATGCCGAGGGAGGCGTAGGTCGCGAACACGGTGACCGCTTCGGGGCCGGCGGTCCACGCGATCAGTTCGTCCGGGTCGGTCGTGCAGGGCACACCCTGGCTGTCCGCGCCCCGCAGGGAGCACACCCCGACCATCGCCCCGTGGCGGCCGCCCTGGCGCCAGGCGGCGGCCATCTGCAGCAGCAGGTCCAACGTCGGCACCAAAACCAGCACGCGGCGAGCCGAAAGACGATTCGCCGACTCCACCCCGATCAGCGTCTTACCGGACCCGGTAGCGGCGATAACCTGAGTCCGCAGCCCTCCAGGCGGGATTCCCTTTCCCGGCTGTTCCGAGAGATTTCGCAGCACCGAATCCACTGCCTCAACCTGATGCGGACGAAGACTCATGCGCGTCATTCCGGACCCATTTCCCGCACCATTTTCAGCGCGCCCGAGGTGATTTTGATTTCGAGAGGCATCCGGCCCGTCAGCCGGGGGAGGTACCTAACCATCATCCCAGAATTTAGCCAGCCAACCGAAGTGACGCACACTGGTGTTCGGTCATGATGGAAAGTGGTTGATCCTAAGTTGTGGAGCAGGGTTCGGCTGAGATTCGGGTCCGATGCAACTCGGCGCAGCCGGGAGGGTCCACCCCCCCTGACACCCCCTCAGCCGAACCCGACCTGACTCCCCGCCACCCGCCCCTCCTTGCCGCCGCTTTCCCGTATCGGGGCACGGAGTGCACCGGTACGGCAGGGAGTCGGCGGAGCCGGGTCCCGCTGCTGGGCCACGGAGTGGACCGGCAGCCCCGGAACGGAGTTCCGGGCATTCCACGCGTAGCGTGGAATTGGCGTTGCGTAGCGACGCCGCGTCGCGCTTGCGGAGCAAGCCGCGCGC
>NZ_JAGXJL010000094.1:0-21190 GCF_019091475.1 Streptomyces sp. GbtcB6
ACTCCGCCCTTCCAGCACGCCCTGTGGCTCACCATCGCCTGCTTCGCCGTCGCCCTGGCAGCCAGCTTCCTGATGCCGCGCCGCGTTGCTTACCAAGAGGTCGGTGCCTGACAGGGCCGAGTGGGCACAACGACAGGCGCGCGGCAGGTCTGTGCCGTCAAGCGCACCCATTCCCTGATGATCGACCAGCTCTTGTCCGCGCTGCGGCGTTTGAAGTGCTCGCGCAGCTTCTCTGGCGCGTCTGTTGCAGGCACAAGGAGCCACCTTGCCAGCGCATGCTGGACGTCCCAAGCAGTTTTCGCAGAGCGGCCGCGCCGCTCCGAGGAGCGGCTACCAGAAACTGAACGGTTCCAAGCCGGAACCCGGACGCCAGCCTCCTCAGAAACGGAACCAACGTGCGGGTTCGTGGCGGCGCAGCTCCAGGATTCTGCGAACTCACGCGGTTCCAACCGGTCCAAGGCCGACAAGGACCCGACCGAGTAGCTGGCGCCGTACGCCGGCTACTGGTGCACCTACCTCACCAACTGGGTCGCCGACAAGACCCGCTACCAGCTGAGCATCGACCCCGCCGAGCAGACCGCGCTCGCCGAGCGCCTCGCTGCCTGCCCCGACCAGCCCATCACTGTCACCCTCGCCCACTGAGACACGAGTACGGGCCCGCAGCTACGGGGGAGAGCAGCGGGCCCGGACACCCTCACGATCGCACACCATCCCGCGCACCGCGCGATGTTCGTACGGCCGGGCCGTGGTGTCAGCTGAGGCCGAGCGTGGTGAGGGCGGTGGTCCAGTCGGTGACGATGGCCTGCTGGGCCTGGGCGAGGGTGACCCTGCCCGCGCAGACCGCGGTGTGCAGCTTGGTCTCCACGGGGTCCTTCTTGTTGTTGACGCCCTGACTGTTCTTGTGGCCCGGGTCGGTTGGTTCGACCCACAGGTTGCGCGGGTCGTTCGGGTCACCGCCCAGCTGCAGGCTGATCAGGTGGTCGTACTCGGCCTCCCCCATGGCTTCGGTGTAGCCGTAGGAGGCGGCGTCGAGTTTCTTCTCCTTGCCCGTGACGTAGGTGGAGGGGCGTACACCGGAGGTGTAGCCGCCCTTGCGGCAGATCGTCGTCTTCAGGTTGGCCTGGGTGACGGCCGGGGATATCGCGCCCGGGGTGCAGGCCGGGTCCTCCAGCGGCTCGCCCTTCTCGTACCGGTAATGGCACGATCCGGCGGCCGGCTGCTGCTGCACCGTGTACTTCTTCTGCGGGCCGGCCCCCACCGCGATCGCCCGCGCCGCGCCGCCCGCCCCGCTCGCTCCCGAGGCGGCTCCTGACGAGGTCGCGCTCTGCGACGGCGACAGGCCGCCCAGCGAAGCGGACTTGCAGCCCGCGAGGAGCAGGCAGGACAGCACCACGATCGGCATGGCGCGGCGGGTGGACAGCATGATGGCCCCTCACGGTACGGCGACGACTGAGCAGATGCTGCCCTACCCGGCCGGCGCCGTACCGAGCGGGGTACGGCGCGCAGACGCACACCCGGCGTACGACCGTCGACAGGTTCAGCCCGAGCAGCACGAGACCGAGACGGAACGGGGTCCCCACGGCGTTGCTAGTGGATGTGTCGGGTGGAGTTGAAGGGTCAGCCTTCCCGTCACGCTTGGCCCGCGGAGGAGCCGTCTGGTCCGTCACCACGGCGGAAACAGTGACGGGCCAGGCCGAACAGAAGGTACGCGTCAGCGGCCGGTGGTGCGCCTGGCTTTGTAACTCAGTGCGCTTCGGGCTCTGGTCCACTTCTTGTGGTCACGTACGCGGCGTCACTGTCGATCTTCGTGTGACGGCGGCTAAGAGCTCATCTCATTTGGTGGGTCTGCGGAAACAGATGAGGGTGCAGGCAATGCTGGTGAAGGCCAGGAAGTGGGCGGCCTTGCGTTCGTAGCGGCGGTGCAGGCGGCGGCATCCGGCGAGCCAGGTCATGGTCCGTTCGACGGTCCAACGGTGCCGCCCCAGGCGCTCGGAGGACTCGATGCCTTTGCGTGCGATGCGGTGCCTGATCCCACGCTGGCGTAACCATCGGCGCAGGTGGTCGTAGTCGTAGCCCTTGTCGCCGTGAAGCTTGGCCGGCCGTCGCCGGCGAGGCCCGCGACGGGAACGGATGGGCGGAATGCCCCGCACGAGCGGTTCGAGGGCCTGACTGTCGTGCAGGTTTGCACCGGAGATCCCGACAGGCAGGGGCAGTCCGGTCCGCTCCGTGATCAAATGGATCTTCGAGCCGTACTTGCCCCGGTCCACCGGATTCGGACCTGTCAAGTCCCCCTTTTCAGGGCCCGCATGTTCACCGAATCGATCGCGCAACGCGACCAGTCCAGTTCACCGCGGGAGCCGAGTTCATCGAGGACCAGACGATGGAGCTTCGCCCACACCCGGGCCTTCGACCACTCGGCGAAGCGACGGTGGGCCGTGGCTCCCGACGGCCCGAACGAAGGGGAGGGCAGTTGCTGCCACGTGCAGCCCGACGTCGCCACGAACACGATCGCAGCCAGCACCTCCCGGTCGCCATGTCGGCGGCCGCCTCCTTGAGGCCGGGTCGGCGCTTCCGGGACCACGCGTTGGAACAGCTCCCACAGCTCGTCCGGCACCAGCCGCTCAACGAATCCCACGCCAGCAGGCTATCGAACACACCAAATGAGATGACCTCTTAGGACGACCTGGCGGTCGCGTTCGAACGCGGCGTACTCCACGAGCGTGTACCGGGGGCTGCGTCCGGTCGGCCTCGGCCTCGGCCTCGGCCTCGCACACCGCCTGGCCGCCGGGTTGCCATGCGCGCAGCTCCGCCGCCCGCCGGGGGGCCGGGGCGGCGGAGAGGGGGCGCGGCGCCTCGAAGGTGCCCCGCGCGGGTGGTCAGTCCTGTCCGGTGCGCGGCAGGACCTGGACCGTGTCGCCGACGGCACGCTCGCCGGTGGCGTCGGACGTGGTGTTGACGAGGCTGCCGTCGACGGCCATGGCGGTGGAGCCGCCGCCGTCCAGGTTGAGGGCCTGTACCGCGCCGAGTGAGCGCATGAACCGGGCGGCCTCGGCGAGCGTGAAGCCCTCGCTCACACCGGGCTGCCGACCGTCGACGGTCACGAAGAGCAGCCGCCCGCGACCGTCGATGCCGGCGAGGGTGCGCGGCTGGCGCACGTTGGACCAGGCGAACCCGAAGGAGAGGTCGAGCGGGTCGAGTGTGCCCTCGGCGGCGGCGTCGATGTGGACGCGGCCGTCCTCGACCAGGGTCGGGGCGGCGCTGACGACGCTGTCGTCGGGGCCGAGCCGGACCTGCCTGCCCGAGGCGTCCCGGACCGTCTCCTGCAGCTCCAGCCGGCGGCCCGTTGCGGCGTGTTCGGCGAGCCAGGCGGCTGCGGTCCCGGTGCCCTGGAGGACCGAGCCGTCGGCGGGCACGGAGCCGCCGCGGTCGCCCTGGGAGACGACGACACCGTGCCGGTCGAGGACCACCTGGACACCGGTGCCGGTCGGCAGGGGCGCCCCGAACTCGGAGGTGAACCTCACCAGGTCGTCCGCGAGCGAGCAGGTGACGTCCTGCCGGGGGAGTTCGGTGGGTACGGCGCCGGGGCGGCCGCAGTTGCGCACCTTGCCCGGGACCCGGTTGATGCCCTGCACCGCGTGTACGGCCGAGCCGGAACGGACGGTCACAGTGGTGGACAGGTCCGCGACCCGGACGTGCCGTCCGCCGTCGGCGAGGATCAGCGCGGCACGGGAACCGGCCGCCATGGACTGCAACTCGCCGCGTACCACGGACAGCCCCGCCGAGGTGCCCTGGACGCCGTCCGCGTCGGACGTGACGAAGAAGCCGCCGTTGACGCCGACCAGGGAGCCCAGACGGGCGGCCACCGTCGAGGTCTTCTCGCGGTCGGCGGCGTCCCCGCCGTCACTCACCTCGATCGTGCCGCGCAGCCGGGCCGGATCGACGACGGCGACGTGGACGCGTTCCGCGTCGGCGGGCCGGCGTCCGTCGTAGCCCGTCCACTCGACGGAGGTACGGAAACCGGCGGCCGACATCGCCGAGCCCAGCGTCCCCGCCTCGGCCTGCGTGGCGTACCCGCCGACTCTCACCTGCCAGCCCATCGTGCCGTGCGGCGTGTCGGCGTACTGGTCCCAGGTCACCCGCTCGACGCGCGGCGCGAACCCGGCGGCCCGCAACTGCCCGGCGGTGGTGTCGGCCCACCCGCGGTCACCCAGCGGGGCCCAGGTGGCGGCACCCGTGAGGCGGTTGACGGCCGGGGCCTGGACGGTGACGGTCCACGCACCAGCGGCCCGCGGGTCACCGACCACTCCGGTACGGACCTCCACCCCGGGCGCCACGTACCGAATGGTCCACGCGACCGCATCCGCGGCGGCGTGCCCGGTCCGCGTGCTCGCGCCGGCCGGCGGAACGAACGCGACCAGGGCCAGCACGGTCCCCAGCACGAACCCCCGTCCCGCCCTGCGGCGCGCACCCCGTACCGCGTACCCGAACGTCTCGGCTCTGACAGACATGCCTCTCCTGACGTACGACTGGACGTGTGCGGCGCCACCCGTCCTGCCCGCACCGCCCCGCCATCCCAGGCCGACACCAAGACCCCTGCGTGAAGCGGCGGACACCTGGTGGAAAAGCCTGTACGACATCCGACACGCCCGCTCCGATATGGACGGCACGTTCATTTCATGGTTATATGAACGTGTCGTTCATTTAGGCGTACGTGAAAAAGGAGATCCCTATGAGCACCCCCACCACCGACCGTGTCGCACTGGTCACCGGAGGCTCGGGCGGCATCGGCCGCGTCGCGGCCGAACGGCTCGCCGAGGACGGTTTCGCGGTCGCCGTGCAGTACGCGGGAAACAAGGCCAGGGCCGAGGACACCGTGGCCGCGATCACCGCCGCCGGCAGCAGGGCCCTGGCCGTGGGCGGCGACATCGCCGACGAGAGTGCGATGAGCGCGGCCTTCGACGCGGTCGAGTCGGCCTTCGGCGGCATCGACGTGGTCGTGAACACCGCCGGCATCATGATCCTGTCGCCCGTCGCGACGTTCGACCTCGCCGACCTGGACCGGATGCACCGTACGAACATCCGCGGCACCTTCGTCGTCTCCCAGCAGGCGGCACGCAGGGTCCGCCCGGGTGGCGCGATCGTCAACGTCTCGACCTCGGTGGTCCGTACCCAGCTGCCGGGCTACGGCGCCTACGTCGCCAGCAAGGCCGCGGTCGAGGGCCTGACCCTGATCCTGGCCCGTGAGCTGCGCGGCCGGGACATCACCGTCAACGCCGTCGCGCCCGGCCCCACCGCCACACCGCTGTTCCTGGACGGCAAGGACGACGCCACCATCGCGAACTTCGCCAAGGCGACCCCGCTGGAGCGGCTCGGCCGGCCCGAGGACATCGCCGAGGTCGTCTCGTTCCTGGCCGGTCCCGCGCGCTGGGTCAACGGACAGGTCCTCTACGCCAACGGCGGACTTGCCTGATCCCCCGCCCTACCCGCACCACCCCGCCCCTGCACTGTCATCGAGGAAAGGAACCACGCCCATGTCCACCACCGGCAACGTCGTCGTCATCACCGGCGCCTCCAGCGGTTTCGGAGCACTCACCGCCCGTGCGCTGGCGGACGCCGGCCACACCGTCTACGCCGGCATGCGCCAGACCACCGGCCGCAACGCGCCCCAGGTCCGGGCCGCCGCCCACTACGCCGACGAGCACCACGTCGACCTGCGGTCCATCGAGCTCGACGTGAACTCCCAGCTCTCGGTCGACACCGCCGTCGCACAGATCGAAGCCGAGCACGGCCGCGTCGACGTGCTGATCCACAACGCCGGGCACATGGTGACCGGGCCGGCCGAAGCCTTCACCCCCGACCAACTCGCCGAGCTCTACAACGTGAACGTCCTGTCCACCCAGCGTGTCAACCGCGCCGTGCTGCCAGGGATGCGCCGGCGCCGGCGAGGACTGGTGCTCTGGGTGTCCAGCACCAGCGTCAAAGGCGGCACCCCGCCCTACCTCGCCCCCTACTTCGCGGCCAAGGCCGCCATGGATTCCCTCGCGGTGTCCTACGCCGGCGAACTCGCCCGCTGGGGCGTGGAGACCTCGATCGTCGTCCCCGGTTCGTTCACCAGCGGCACGAACCACTTCGCTCACTCCGGCCACCCCGACGACACCGCCGTCGAGGCCGAGTACGAGAGCCGGTACCCCGGCCTGATGGAGCAGGTGGCGACAAAGCTCGCCGCCCTCGCTCCCGAGGACGCGCCCGCGTCGCTCGTCGCCGAGGAGATCGCCCGCATCGTCGCCATGCCCGCCGGAAAGCGCCCCTACCGTGTGCACGTCGACCCTGCCGACGACGGATCCGAGGAGGTCTCCGCGACCGCCGACCGTATCCGCCGCGGCTTCCTCACCCGCATCGGCCTCGCCGACCTGCTCACCGTCCAGAGCTGAAATCCCAGGCCCGGGACGCCAAGAGGACCTCAGACCGTGCGTCCCGGGGCCACTCACGGTGGAGACGTTTACCATGAGCATCATCGAAATCCCCGCAGCCATCCAGACCTTCGTCGAGGCGACCAACCGCGGTGACGCCGAGGCGTTCGCCGCCGCGTTCACCCATGACGCCGAGCTCGACGACTGGGGCCGCGAGTACCACGGCCGCGACGGCGTGCGCGCCTGGGACCGGACCGACAACATGGGCGTGCAGGCGCATCTCACGCTGGACGCGATCGAGCCCGGCGCGTCGTCCGACACCTATGTCGCGACGCTGACCGTGACCGGCAACGGCTACAACGGCACCGGCCCCATGACCTTCGCCCTGCGCGACGGGCTGATCGCGAGCCTGCGGATCGCTCCGTGACACCGCGCGTGACCTGACACAGAAACCGATCCGCCCCCCCGGCAACCGAGCAGGAGCACACATGGCGAACGATACGCACCGACTCACCGCCGGGGAGGGCAGCGGCCGCGGACGCGGGCGCCGGCCCGCGGACGAGGTTCGGGCGGACGTCCTGCGCACCGTCGGAGAGCTGCTGCTCGGCGAAGGCATCGCCGACCTCACCTTCGAACGCGTCGCCCGCGCATCGGGCGTCAGCAAGACCACCCTCTACAAGTGGTGGCCCTCCCGAGGTGCGCTCTGTCTCGACGGCTACTTCCACGCCGTCGAGGACACGCTCGCCTTCCCCGACACCGGGGACATCCGCGCCGACCTGCTCGCCCAGCTCCGCGCCTTCGCCCAGGTCATGACCCAGACCCCGGGAGGTCGCGTCCTGGCCGAGCTCATCGGCGAGTCACAGACGGACCAGGACCTGGCCACCGCCTACCGCAAGCTCTACTCGTCGCAGCGGCGCCGGCTGGCGGGAGAACGTCTCCACCGAGCCCAGGAACTCGGCCAGATCCGTGCCGACATCGACGTGCAGATTCTCGTCGACCAGCTCTGGGGTGCCGTCTACCACCGACTGCTCATCCCCGACGAACCCGTCACCGACGACTTCATCGTCGGACTCGTGAACAACCTGCTGGACGGAGTCCGCCCGAAGTAGTCCGGTGATGTCGGTCAGCGCCGCCCAGATCGACGTCACCGCGTGATCGGCACCGCCTGATCGGCCCCGTCGTCACCGCCCCGGGCGGCTCACCCCCTCGTGCCGCTGCACGCCACATCACCCTCACCCGCAACCTCACCCGGCAGCACGCGTCCCGTCAGCCACGCCTGACTACAGCTCCAGCAGCGCCTGTTCGACGGCCTCCGTCAGAGCCGGATGGATGTACATGACGTCGTGCGCGATCCGGTCCACCGTCAGTCCCAGGGACATGGCCTGGATCAGGGGCTGGACGAGCGTTGCGGCCTGGGGCCCGATGATGTGCGCGCCCAGGAGCATGCGATCGGCGGGGCTCGCGAGGAGTTTGACGAAGCTGGTGGTGTCCTCCAGGGCCCATCCGTAGGCGGTCTGGGCGTAGTCGCGGACGCTCACCAGGAAGTCGATGCCGCGCCGCCGAGCCTCCTGTTCCGTGAGGCCGACACCGGCGATCTGCGGGTGGGTGAACACCGCGTGCGGCGCCACCGTGTTCGGCAGCGTCCGCACGTCCTGCGGATGGAGGATGTTGTGCCGCACCACCCGCGACTCGGCGTTCGCCACGTGCTTGAGCTGGAAGTGGTTCACCGCGTCGCCGAGTGCCCACACCCCCGGCACGGACGTGCGGTAGGCGTCGTCGGTGACGATGTGGCCGTGTTCGTCCAGCTCCAGCCCGCCGTCGACGGCCCGCAGCCGGTCGGTGTTGGGCCTGCGGCCGACGGCCACCAGCAGCATGCCGGCCTCGACGGTGTGCTCACCGTCCGGACAGGACACCCGTGCCGCCACGCCGTCCCCCTTCGGTCCGACGGAGGTCACCTCGGAACCGAGCAGCACACGGTGCCGCTGTGCGGCGAGTTCGGTGAAGCGCTGCGACACCTGCTCGTCCTCCGCCATGAGCAGACGTGGCCCGCGCTGCACGATCGTGATGTCCACACCGAACGAAGCGAACACGTGGCCGAACTCGGCCGCGATGAAACCGCCGCCGAGCACCAGCATGGAGGCGGGCAGGTCGTCGATCCGCATGATCGTGTCCGAGGTGTGGAAGGGCACGGTGTCGAGCCCCGGGATGTCCGGCACCACCGGCCGCGACCCCACCGCGACGACGAACGTCTCGGCGGTGATCCGCTCCGCCCCGACCTCCAGCACTTTCGGGGCCACGAAGCGGGCCGCCTCGGTGAATACGTCGACGCCCTGGCTTCTGCGGTATTCCACCGCACTCTCGTGCAACGGATCGATGCGGTCGAACACGCGGTCCCGGACGGACTTCCAGTCGACGTGCGAGACGCTCGCGTGGACACCGAGACGCCGCGCCTCCCGCGCTCCCTCGGCGGCGTCCGCGGCGACGACGAACATCTTGCTCGGTATGCACCCCCGGTTCAGACACGTGCCGCCGAAACGATCCGGCTCGACGATGGCGATCCGCAGACGATCGAACTCCTCGGACAGCAGCATGTTGCCGCTGCCTGCCCCCAGGACGACGAGATCGTAGTGCCGCATGTCTTCCACCCTCCGTCGGCGGGACACCGGCGTTGCGGCGCGCGGCTGTGAGAAGACGGTCCCGCGGATCACAATTCTGTTCGCATGCACCGCTTTCCACCACTGCCGGACATGAGGACGACCCGGACCCGCGGCCGGTGCGTCCGGACACCGCCCCTTCCTGCGGCTGCGCTTCCGGGTGAAACGGCTGTGACCGCTCACCGGGTGGGCGCCGCCTCAGTCCGCGGACCCGCCGCCGACCGGGATGCCCAACCGGTGGGCCACGGTGGTCAGGGCCGGCCCGAGGGGGAGCGCGACCCGGGTGAGGGCGAGCGGGTCGCCCCGGGTCGGGTCCTGGTTGACGATCAGCACCGGCTTTCCCTCCTGGTGCGCCTGGCGGACGAACCGGAGCCCGGACATCACCGTCAGCGAGGAGCCCAGGACCAGCAGTGAGGACGCGTCACGGACCAGCCGCCGGCAGTGCTCGACGCGCTGCGGCGGAACCGCCTCGCCGAAGAACACCACGTCCGGTTTGAGGACGCCGCCGCAATGGGCGCAGGGCACGATGCGGAAATCCCCGACCTGCGCGTCGGTGAGGTCGGCGTCACCGTCCGGGTTGATTCCGGCGGCCACCGGGTCGAAGCCCGGGTTCTCGGCCTCCAGCCGCCGGGCGAGTTCGCGGCGGGGGCTGAAGGCGCCGCAGGAGAGGCAGACGACCCGGTCGAGGCTGCCGTGGAGTTCCACGACGTCCTCGCTGCCGGCGGCCTGGTGCAGGCCGTCGACGTTCTGGGTGATCACACCCGAGACGTGGGCGTGCCGCGTGTAAGCGGCCACGGCCAGGTGCCCGTCGTTGGGGAGGGCGCGGCCGAAGGTGCGCCAGCCGAGGTGGCTGCGCGCCCAGTAGCGGCGACGCGCGTGGGCGCTGCCGGTGAAGTCCTGGTAGGTCATCGGGGTGTGCCGGCTCAGGCTCCCGTCCTTGCCCCGGTAGTCCGGGATGCCTGACTCCGTGGAGATTCCCGCGCCGCTGAGCACCAGCACACCGCCGGTGCTCAGTGCGCGGACGACCGGTTCCAGATCGGTGGTGCCCGGCGGCAGATCAGCGGCAGGGGTCCAGCTCAGGGTGGGGCGCATGCGCATGCCGCCAGGGTACGGAGTCGGCGGCGCCCCACAGCATGCTCCGCAGTCCGGCCGAGAGCGAGACGGCCTTCCACCTCGGGCACCACCCTGGGCCCGCCTCCAGGCGTTCCACGTGCTCTACGTGCCTGAGGTGCTCTACGTGCGGGAGGCGAACCCACTGCTCACACGTCGACACACGGTCGGCCGCGGTCACCCCCGACAGCCGCAGGGCGAGGGTGAGTTCGTCGGCGCCGTCGGACCGGGGGAACAGTCTCAGGCCCACCACCGGCAGCAGCCGGGGCAGCAGCGGTATCAGGCGCCGGCGCGGACCACGGTCGTACGAGAGCGCGCCGCGCACCACCGCCACGAGCGGCGCCTGTGCGACGGGCGCTCCGCCCGGCCGCTCCTTGCGCGGGGGCGGGACCGCCGTGCCGGCATCCGGCCGCGCTCCCGTCAGCGCCCGCTGCACCAGGGAGTGGGCGACGACCACCCGCCGGTGGCGGCCGAGAGCGGCGGGCAGGACGAGGTGGGCCAAGCGGACCAGATCCCCGTACGGCTCGACGAGGACGGACTCGACCTCGTGGACCGGCGGCCTGGCACCGCCTGCGGAACGTCTGAGCGGGCGAAGGTGCCTGGAGCGGAACGCTTTCGGGCGAGATGGGGGTGACACGGCGGTATGCCGCTCCGTCAAACGAGTGAATTCGGTACGGGCCACGCGGGGGCCTGCGCCGCGTCGACACTCCACGACGCCGGCAGGTGCTGTTCCCGCACGGAGGGGAGAGGGCCGTCCCCGGCCGCAGGAGGTCGCAGGTGAACGGCCCTGTCCGAAGCCCGGCAAGGCGTTGATGGCGATTGGCCGTCTGGGCGGTTGCGGGGCCGACGCGGCGCGCCGGGACTCTCGCGGAGCGCCACGTCAGCAGTGTCTGCTGGTGAGCCAGAAGCAGGTCCCGGCTCCCAGACCGAACACGAGGTGTGCGCTCAGGTCGTCAGCCAATGTCCTCGGGCTGTATTTCCAGATCGGCTTGTAGAGCCCGGCCTGCGGGAGGACCAGATACGCACTGGCCCACACAGCCGCGCCGAAGGGAATGCCGAGCAACGGGTTCGGGCGCCGGACCGATCCGGCAGCGATCCCGTACAGCGCACCCCAGGCGGAGCCGTAGGACCAGTGCATCGCGGTGCTGATGAGCCATGCCCACCGGTCAGGGACCTCGCGCTGGGTGAACCCCTCCAGAAGCCGCTTCGCCACCTTGCCCGGTTCCGGGGCCTCTTCCCAGCCCTCGACCGGTGCGAACTCCCAGTCCTTGGGACTCTCGGTGCCTCCTGCGCGGCGATATCGCAGATAGCGTGTGGCATCCATGCATACCGTCCCCGCGACACCGGCGACGACGCCGTCGACGACGGCGGCCAGCGGCGTGAGGGGCCCTCGTCGTGGACGTCTGGTTCCCATGATGCCCATCACTTCAACCACCTCGGGCAACTGCCGGTGCCTAGGGCCGCGCTGTCGCCCTCCTTGGCTTCCAGGAAGTACAGGATCCCACTGGTCACCTGCGCCCGCACCCCAGGAACGCACCACCGTGGCGCCCGGACCGACCGGTGGCGGACAGGGGCGCAAGCCCTTCGACACGGGTCTTCAGCGGCTTCCACGTCCCCCGGTGTCGTCCTGCCGTGTCGGACGACACCAGGGGACGCGTGTACTGCAGTCGGGTGGCGTGAGGGACTGTGGCGGTTCAGGGTCGGTGGTGTCCGGAGGCGCCGTCGGCGTCGGCGTCGGCCTCCGCCGAAGGCGTCGCCCGGGCGCTGGTGGGCGTCGATGGGCGCCGGGCGGATGCCCGCGCGGCAGCTCGCCGTCGCGAGGCCGCGTGCCGAGCAGACTCCCGCCTCGGCCCCGGGCATGCGGGTCTGAGATACGACGGCCGCCTGCGGACGATTTCGTGTCGTACCTCGAGACGCGGTCGACCCCCGCACCTCCCGACGTCAGATGTCGTCCATGCTTGCCGGGCCTGCGACACACGTCCCGGTCTTGTCCACTACGTAGATGATGTCTCGGGTGCCGATTTCGCCGTCTGCTTCGCCGGGCTCGGGGTCGATGACGGGGCAGACCGACTCCACTCCCCGGACGACCACCCTGTACGTCTCAGGCCATGCGCGTTCTTCGGTCCACCCGACGTAGGTACCGCCGCCCTCGTCCGACGTTCGGTCGGAGTCGCCCTCGACCGTGACGCCGCGCTCTCCGCATGACGGACAGCCGAGCACGCGAGCACCCCAGGCCGACTCGTTGACCAGCCGCACCGGCAGTCCGCCGTCGCTGGAACTTCCGCACCCCGTAACGAAGATGGCGGTGATGCCCAGTGCCGTCAGGAGCGTGGTGCGCGGTCGTTTCAGGCTCCGACGGGACAGGGTGTGGTGACTGCCCGGTCTCAAAGGTCCCACGCTTCGGACTCCCCCGTGAACACGAATCGAGAGTGGATCATCGCAGGTCACAGACCGATGAGCAATGGTTCGAGGCCGCCCGCTGCTTCCGTTGCCGACGGGCGGAGGAACGCTTCCGGCCCAGCTCCGAAGCTTGAGCGCGGCTTTCTGTGGAATGAGATCCGCGCGCAAGTAATCGACAATCGCTTGCAGGATGCAGACCGATGAGTGGAAAGAAGTGTCCGTTGTCTTGTCCGGTCGTCCTGTCGCGCCCTAATGTCCCGGTACGCAGCGGCACGGGCTGTTCCCGTCGTGCTGCCGCGCACCGAGCTGCCCTCGGTGACCTCCGCTCCTACAGAAACGAGAATCCGATGGCGCGGTTCACCCACCACGTGGCTGCGGAGCGGCTGAGAGGCCGTGCGCGAAGACCGGCTCGGACTCTGGTGGCGCTGACCGCGGTCACCGCCGGACTCGTGCTCGGCCTCGGCGCTCCGGCCCCGGCGGTGTCGTGGCACGCCGGCCGTGAGGGCCTCCCGGTGGTGACCCGGGCCGGGCTCGACCCCGCCCTTGTCGCGGGGCGGGGCGCCGCGGTGGACTTCGACGAACAGGAGGCGGAGAACGCGGCGACGGACGGCACCGTCATCGGCCCGGACCGTACCGCCTACACGCTGCCCTCGGAGGCATCCGGCCGCACGGCGGTGCGCCTGAAGCCGGGCCAGTACGTCGAGTTCACCCTGCCGCGCGCGGCCAACGCTCTCACGGTGCGGTACAGCATCCCCGACGCTCCCGCAGGCGGCGGCATCACCGCGCCCCTCGATGTCTCCGTGGACGGCCGGCACCGCACCACGATGACCCTCACCTCGCAGTACTCCTGGCTCTACAACCAGTACCCGTTCAGCAACGACCCCCAGGGCGACCTGCTGCACCCCGACTGGTGGATCACCGAATGCGGTTGCGTGCCCGCTGCCACCACCCCGGCGCCCACCATCGACAAGCCGTTCAGGCCGAGCCACTTCTACGACGAGCAGAGACTGCTGCTCGGCAAGCGGTACGCGGCCGGCGACACCGTCCGTCTCACCGCGCCCAAGAGCAGCACGGCCGCCTGGACCGTCATCGACCTGCTCGACACACAACTCGTCGGCGCGCCCCACGTCGAGACGCATGCCGCGAACGTCATCGCCTTCGGAGCCGACCCCACCGGCCGGCGTGACGCGGGCGACGCCTTCGACCGGGCCATCGCCTACGCGAAGAAGCGGCACCTCAAGGTGTACCTGCCGCCGGGCACCTATCAGGTGAACCGCCACATCGTCGTCGACGACGTGACGATCGCCGGGGCCGGCAGCTGGTACACGATCGTCAAGGGCCACCAGGTCACCCTCGACACCCCCGCCCCGGACGGTTCGGTCCACACCGGGGTGGGCTTCTACGGGAAGGACACCGGGGACGGCGGCAGCCACGACGTCCACCTGTCGGGCTTCGCCGTCGAGGGCGACGTACGTGAACGCATCGACACCGACCAGGACAACGCCATCGGCGGGGCGCTCAGCGACTCGACGATCGACGGCCTCTATCTTCACCACACCAAGGTCAGCATGTGGTTCGACGGCCCGATGACCAGTCTGCGAGTCACCCGCACCCAGATCGCCGACCAGATCGCCGACGGTCTCAACTTCCACACCGGCGTCACTGATTCGAGTGTCTCCGACACCTTTGTCCGCAACACCGGCGACGACGGTCTGGCCATGTGGTCGGAGAAGACGGGCGACGCGCGCAACGTCTTCGCCCACAACACCGTGCAGACCCCGGTCCTCGCCAACGGCATCGCCCTGTACGGCGGCACCGACAACACGGTCACCGGCAACCTCATAGCCGACCCGATCAGAGAGGGCAGCGCCATCCAGGTCGGCTCCCGGTTCGGCGCGCAGCCGTTCACCGGACATCTGGAGATCTCGGACAACACCACAGTGCGGTCAGGGCCGTTCGAGCTCAACTGGAGGATCGGCCTGGGCGCGATCTGGTTCTACGCCCTGGAGCGGGACATCGACGCCGACATCCAGGTCACCGGCGACCACTTCCTGGACAACACCTACAACGCCATCATGCTGGTCTCCGACTTCCCCGTGAAGGACAAGTACGCGATCCGAGGCGTCCGTTTCAAGGACATCCGCGTGGACGGTACCGGCACCTCCGTGCTCAGCGCCCGCTCCGCCGGATCGGCGTCCTTCGAGAACGTGGACGCCCGCAACGTCGGCGCGGTCGGCATCAACAACTGCGGCTCCTTCAACTTCCCCGCATCCGGATCCGAGTTCACGGTGAACGACCTCGGCGGCAACGACGGCGGCGGCACGACCGGCCCCTGGCTGGCGTCCTGGGAACTGCCGAACACCATCACCTGCGACGACCGGCCTCCGGTGGCCCCGCCACCGGCCCCCGCCCCTTGGTGAGGTGCGTCGGGCGAAGCAGCCACGCAGCCGCAGGGCGGCGGGCCGTCTCCACTGGTGGGAGACGGCCCGCGCGCCCAGTGGCCCTCCCGCCGGAATGCCGATGAGACAGATGCCGGCCTGGGCCTTGCCAAACGCGTCCAGCGGGCCGCTGCGCAGCAGCTCAAAGCTGCCTTGGCCAACTGACCTGAACTGACAGCGCTCGCCGAGCACGTGCGCTCCTTCGCTCACATGCTCACTCACCTGCAAGGCGACCGACTCCCCGAATGGATCGAAGCGGCCGGCGCCACTACCGAACCACCCGGTCTCCGCCACTTCGCTCAGCACCTCCTGCGCGACCTCGACGCCGTCACCGCCGGCCTCACCCTCCCTTGGAACTCCGGCGTCGTGGAGGGCCATGTCAACCGGATCAAAATGCTCAAGCGCCGGATGTTCGGCCGTGCGGCTCGAGCGAGCATTCCAGCGAGTCACGGATTCCTGAGCACACGTGGATGGCGGCGACGGCACCGAAGCGGTGGCCGCCGCGGCTCTCGTTGCCGGCACAATCCCGGGCAGCGGGATTGTGATCGACCCTGATGACGGACCCGGAGAACCTCTGCCGCAGCTCCCGTTGGCTCTCCGCACGTCAGCCGTGCTCGCTCTGCAGCGTGTACTCCACGACGAATCGGAAATGCTGACCGGCTGGGTGGACAGTGCCGACGCCGCTCTGCGGCGCCACGAAGTCCAACGGATCACGGAGGCCCTGGGACCGCTCGGTCACGAGCAGTAACCGCGCCACACGAAGTGGACCAGAGTCCACCCTCAGTTACAAAGCCATCCGTTGGGGTGACTGTACTGGTGTCTGGCGCTGGTGGTGACCAGCCGGTTTGTTCCTCGTGGTGCAGGGCATGTTCATGACGGGGTTGTGTTGGGGAAGTTTGAGGGCAGTCATAAGGGTGCTTATGACTGTCGTGAAGGGATCATCCGTGACGTCCCTGCGCCTTCCCCCATACCCCGGGCTGCAGGATCGTTTCCGCTCATCGGTCACGCGCTGAAGATGCGCGACAACCTCGGCTTCATCGATTCGCTGCGCGAGACGCGGGAACCACTTGTCGAGATCATCCTGCAACCCGGGACGCGTACGATCGTGGTCCAGGACCCGGCCCTGGTCCACCAGATGCTCAAGGCCCTGGGACCCAGTCTCGACAAGGGTCGGCTCTACGACAAGCTGGGCCAGCTGCTGGGCGACAGCGTGGTCACCGCTACCGGCCGCGACCACGTACGCAGACGCCGCCAGCTTCAACCCGCGTTCGCTCACACCGAGATCGGCCGGTACGTCGACCTCATGCGCGCCGAGGTGACGGCCACCGTCGCCGCCTGGGAGCGAGGGCGGCCCCTCGACGTACACGAGGCGATGGTCGGGCTCAGTCTCGACATGCTGGCCAAGACGGTGTTCGCCGGTAGCCTCGATGACGCCGTCTTCCGCCGGCTGCGCAGCAACGTGTCGGTGGTGATGAGCGGCGTCGGTCTGCGCATCATGCTGCCCGACTGGGCCGAGCGCCTGCCGCTGCCCTTCAACCGCCGCTTCGACCGGGCCCGGGCCGAGGTGCGCGCCACCATCAGCACCGCCGTCGATGAACTGCAGGCCTCCGGGCACGACACCGGGGACATGCTCTCCATGCTGCTGCGCACCATCGACGAGGAGACCGGCGAGCCGCTGACCGGGCATCAGATCTGCTCCGAGATCTTCCTCCTGGCGGTGGCGGGCACCGAGACGACCGCGTCCTTGCTGGCCTGG
The DNA here is from genome assembly GCF_019091475.1 of Streptomyces sp. GbtcB6. Taxonomy (NCBI): domain Bacteria; kingdom Bacillati; phylum Actinomycetota; class Actinomycetes; order Kitasatosporales; family Streptomycetaceae; genus Streptomyces; species Streptomyces sp. GbtcB6. The sequence goes on from NZ_JAGXJL010000094.1 coordinate 16,769, forward strand.
ACCCTGTACGAGCTTGCCCGCAACCCCGGTATCGAGGCGCGGGTCCTGGCCGAGCTGGACGAGGTCCTCGGCGAACGGCCGGTCACCTTCGACGACATGATGCGGCTCCCGTACCTGGACCGGGTGATCACCGAGACCCTGCGGCTGCACCACCCCGGCTGGCTGGTCACCCGCCGTACCACCGAGGAGACCCGGCTCGGGGAGTGGACGCTGCCTGCCGGCACCGAGCTGGCCTACTGCCAGCACGCCATGCACCGCGATCCCGAGCGCTTCCCCGACCCGCTCACCTTCGACCCGGACCGGTGGACCGACGCCGCTCAGGAGCCTGCGCCGGGCGCGTTCGTGCCCTTCGGGGACGGCAAGCACAAGTGCATGGGGGACCGTTTCTCCCTCACCGAAATGGTCACGGCGCTCGCGACGATGCTGCGTTCGGTACGGCTGGAACTCGACGAGGGTCAGGTCATCCGCCAGGTCGCCCGGCTCACCGTACGGCCGCGCGCCCTGCGGATGACCGTCCGCCCCCGAGCCGGGGTCGGCCTCTAGGGCGTGTCTCTTGCGGCACCACTTTCAGGGACGGTGCCGGCATGGTCATCCCTCTCGCGCGCGATGCCCATCAGCCTTGGCGCGGCGAAGGAAGGGGATGCCGGCCACTGGTGCGCGTCCAAGACGGCCTGTGCGCTGGTGAGCGGGGAGCGCGCGGTCTTGCACAAGGCCGCCGAGCTGTACTTGCCGCTCCGCGCCTGCCGGAAGACGCTCCCGTGGTCTCGTGAGCCGCACCCCGGGTGGCTTGAGGGGACCGAATGGGGCAAGGAGCACAGCGGCCGGCCAGAGACGCCCGGCTGGACGCTCAAGCAGGTCCGCAGGTACGACGAGCTGTTCGAGGAGTTGAGGAAGGCGACGGAAGCCGTACAGGCGTAGGGGTGGTGGGAGCGCTGCGACCAGGAAGGCGTCAAGGGCGCCGAGCTGGTCGTCGTCCGCATGGCCCTCAAGCACGCCGACGGCGCCGTCCCGCTGTGCCAGGAGGACGGCGAGGCGACGGCCTGACTGCCGCAGCTCACGACTTGGCCCCGGTTTCTTTCGGCCTACCAGCCTCTGGGAAGCTGGGGTCCGTCGAGGCCGTCCACGCCTGGCTGCGGGCCAACCGCCTGGGGCAAACGGCTAGTGGATCTACGGACCCACGGGGTAGGCGACCGGGGTCGCGGCCTGGGTGGCGTACTGGATCGACCACCACTGAGGAGGGGAACGGGGGTGTACGTCACCATGTACGTCAACTCGTGCTGACCTCAAGGTAGCCACCTTGATAGGGGTCTTTGAATTTGGTGATCCCCATCAACCTCAAGGCCATTGACCCTGTTGATCCATGCGGAGCGCAACCCGCGTGGGACGCCGGTCAGTCGTTGCCGCGGCATCGCGTCGGCGATCGCGGGGAAGATCAGGTCGATCTCCAAAACCGCCAGGGACTTGCCGAGGTAGTAGTGGGGGCCTCCACCGCCGAAGCCCGGCTGAGGGAGTGACTCATGTTTCTCCCCCTCTGAAGCCGGAGCGGCCGAAGCAGCCGGCGGCACGTGCAGCCGGCCAGCCAGGGCTGAGGCTTCGGACCTTGCCCCGTCCACCCCGATGACGGCTGATTCGCAGCCCACAACCCGTACGCGAGGTCATGTGATTGACTGACTTCCGGACGGGTTCCTGCGGCTTGACGCTCAAGATTCCTGGAACCTGCGCGCTTTGCCCTGTTCGGCGGCCAAGCTCGCAGTGGACCGCCCCACCCCGCCGCCTCTGCACCGGCTCGTATCACCTCATGTGCCGACGAGCCGCCGAGAGGATCGCCGGTCCCGTCGGTGTCCTCGTCCTCTCCGCACGGCACGGCTTTGTCCGGCTCGACGACGCACTCCTGCCGTACGGGCAGCGGATGGACACCTCAGGCCATATCGGCGTTGAGTATCTGCGCGCGCAGGCGGCCGGAGTCGGCATCCTCGCGGCGCGCGACCTGATCGCCTTTGGCGGCCGTGCCTACGTCGACGCGGTCACCGCCGTACGACCAGACACCCTGCGTCCCCTGGATGGATGCTGCGGTATCGGCGAGCAGCGGTCTCGCCTCGCTCGCCTAGCCGCGGCTGCCGAGCCGCTCCCGCTGGCCAAGGCCTCGCCGCCCGGTCGGGGCCTGGCGGCGCGTAGTTCCCATTTCCTGGTGTCTGGCCCGTCATCTACTCGGAACTCGTCCACCGTCAGGACTCAGGTGTCAGCGCGGAGGTGGTGTCCGAACCGGTGGCGGGTAGCTCATAGTGGACTGCTTCAAGTTATCGATTCTTCAGAACGGACGGCTGTGACGACCGCTGCCAGCGAACCCTCCACCGAGCGTGTCCCCGGTCGCGTCTGGGTGATCCGCCTGACTGGGCATTCCGACCGGACTGCCACGGTCACCTGCAGCACCACGGCATGCCGGATGCCGCCACGCTCCGCCGACCTTGCCCGCCTGCGGACTTTCGCCGCTCAGCACGTCTCCGCTCACGCACGGGTGGCTACCGTCCACTCCAACGCTTGGTGTCACTGCGGCTCTTCACAGTGCGCCGCCCACCCGGACACGGCTACCCACTGCGCGGGCGGCGTGGCACTGGTTCTGCAGCACGATCCCCTCATCGGCCGCGTCTGGACGCTCCAAGAGGTCTGCGAGGCATGCGCCTCACTGATTCCGAACGCCCGTGTCCTCACCCGCGCGGCCCAGCCGCCGCGTGCTGACCGGCCACGGACCGGGCAGGTGCCGGCGCTCCAGGTACCTGCGCCCGCACGGCCTGTCGTTCCGCGAGGCTTCTCCTCACCCACCGCCCAGCCCGCTGAGGGCCAGGCAATGCCGTCTCGCCGTCCACGCCGCTCACTCCCTACTTCACGCCCCGTCCGGCGGCGAGGGCAAGCGCGTTGAAGGACCAGCGGCAGAGCGGCTTCCTTCTGCCTGGGTGGGACAGGACGAGTTATTCGTGGATCGGTGGCGCTCCTGCGGACTGGCGGCGTTCGTTGATGTAGGAGATGAGGTCCGGTCCGGGCTGGACCATTCCCTGCCGACGGCGAGCAGATGAGTGAAACGCTGCTGCAGCTGGGTCTCTCGAACGATGTCTCCAGCCTCGGTCGCAAGGACCACGGTTGCCAGCGATGACATCCGCTGGCGTAGCTGGACAGTAGTACCGATCTTGATCAGTCGTTCTCGACGCGCGAAGTAGGCAACAGACGGTTGCTTTGTCGTCTTCGGCAATGGGGTCAGCGTGTGGCCAAAGTGTCGTGAGCGTGTTCGAGGGCTGCGGTCGAGGAAGTGCTCCAGCACCTGTGTTCCTGCGAGGTGCCCCAGTCGGCATGCCACTTCGACTTCGTGCTCTGGGCAGAACCTCAGAGGTTCAGGAGTGGTTGCCAGGATCCGGCAGTCTCCGTAGGTGCATCGTCGTACCGAGTCGATGCGCTCGACGACACGGACTCCTCCGCGGCCGCACCCACAGCGGAAGGCCCCACGCCCGGCATGGCCATCGGGGGACATGAACCGTCCGCAGCTGCATTTCAGCGAGATCTTGTACACGCTGCGCAGCCAACCTGGACCCGCTGACAACAAGTCCTCCGTTCGGCGCACGCACGTGCTGGTGTACCGCTGATTGGGTGCCGGGATTCACGCGGATGGTCCTGCTGGGCCGTTCTTTGCGCGTACGCCCAACCCGTGTTCTCAAACGGAGCTGGAAGCGGACGTGGAGGCGGCTACGGTCGGCAGTACGGCGCCCGTGATTCCCGTCCGGGCAGCTCATGTCGCCCATGGCCCGCCTCTCGTTCGACGGCATCTGCGGTTACGGGGGTGCATCGGGTGGTGGGTCTTCTCCTGGAGGGGTGGGGGGCGGGGCGGTGTCGGTCGGCGTAGCGGTTGGTGAGTCCTTGAGCCAGACGCGTTCGAGGTGTCCCAGGCCTGCCCCTGCGTCAGTGACTTTGCCCAAGAGTTCGTCTGCGCGCCGACGGCGCATCGACTCCGTGCGGGAGTGGGAGATTGCAGCGAGGATCTCGTTGAAGCTTCGGGCCAGGGCTGGGAGCGCGCTTGGTAGTACCAAGAGGAGCACGACCCACAACGGGGCATGGGCGATCGCGGTCAGGCTCGCGGCGGTCATGTTGAGGATGTCGGGGATGCGAGGCGCGATCATTGTCGGAGCTCCGGGAAGCAGGCAAGGGGATGGGAAAGGTGAGCCGTCACCCTCGGTGCGCTGGGGCAGGGCCGGGGCAGCAGCATGGCGGGTGATCGTCGGATGGAACTGTGCTGGAGCGGGGGGTTAGCGGCGCAAGGCGTCGGTCAGCAGGGGCTTGGTTATGGCTTCCGGGCCTGTGACCTCCAGCAGTTCGCCCCAGGACTCGTCGTCCTCCCGGACCCCGGCCGTCCGCAGGAACACGGCGTTGAGCAGCTGG
>NZ_JAGXJL010000095.1:0-20663 GCF_019091475.1 Streptomyces sp. GbtcB6
GGGGGGGGGGGGGGGGGGGGGGGGGGGGGGGGGGGGGGGGGGGGGGGGGGGGGGGGGGGGGGGGGGGGGGGGGGGGGCGGGGGGGGGGGGGGGGGGGGGGGGGGGGGGGGGGGGGGGGGGGGGGGTGCGGGGGGGGGTGCGGGGGGGGGGGGGGCGGCCGGGGGCAGGGGGGTTGAGGTGGGTTCGGGGCGGGGGGCGGTGAAGTGGGTGGGGGGTGGTGGAGCGAGGGTGCGGCCCAGCTCTTCGATGACGGCGGTGCGGCCGGTGAAGTGGGCGGGGGGTGGCGGGAGCTGGGCGGGGCGGGGGGCCGGGGAGTCGTCGCGCGTAGAACCAGGCGCGACGGACAGGGCCATGGCTCCGGCGGCCTCCGTTCGTCCGTCTCGTTCGTCTCGTCTGTCTCGTTCGTCTTTTTCATCGACGTCCTCGGCTTTCGGCCGACGGCCCGTCGACGCGCCCCTCAGGGGCGCGGGGAACTGCGCGATCGGCCACGACGCACCCGCACCCGCCCCACCCCCGTCCCGCACCCCGTCACCCAAGGCGCCCTCGTACGCCGTGCCCCCGCCGGAGCCGCCCTCGTACCGCAGCGCCTCCTCCGCCGCCCCGCTCCCCCGCAGCACCTCCACATGGGCCCGGCGGATTGCCGGGCCGGGCTCGATGCCCAGGTCGTCTCTCAGGCGGTTGCGCAGGTCGCGGTGGACGGCGAGGGCCTCGGCCTGCCGGCCGGTGCGGTGGAGGGCGAGCATCAGCTGGCAGTGATAGGCCTCACGGAGCGGGTACTCCGCGACGAGCGCAGCCAACTCCGGTACGACGCCGCCCAGTCGGGACCCGCCGAGGGCGAGCTCCGCGTCGTAGCGCCACTCCAGCAGAAGCAGCCGGGCCTCCTCCAGGCGCTGCACGAAGGCGCGGCCGCCGAAGTCGGCGGGGAGGCCGCCGAGCGGGCTGCCGCGCCAGAGGGCGAGCGCCTCGGCGCAGGCGCGCAGCACCGGCGCCCACTCCCGCCGCCCGTGCGCCGCGCGCGCCTGGGCCACCCGGGCGTCGAACACGTCGACGTCCAGTTCACCGTCGTCGACACGCAGCAGGTACCCGGGCGGTACGGCCCGCAGCCGCTCCGGGTCGTCGAGGAGCCGGCGCAGCCGGGTGACGTGGTTGTGCAGCGAGGCGCGCGCCGACGCCGGAGGCGCCCCGCCCCACAGGGCCTCCCTGAGCGACTCGACGGAGACGACCCGCCCGGCCTCCAGGAGCAGCGCGGCGAGCAGCGCGCGCACCTTGGGGCTGCCGATGGGGCATACGTCCGATGCGTCGTAGAGAACCGGAGGTCCCAGCAGTCCGAACCGCAGCTCGTACCGCCGCATCACTCCGCCCATCGCCTTCCCGCGCTGGCGGAATTCCATCCCGTAGGGGATGGTTTCCCGCCACCTTCTCTGTGCCGGTCGGAGCCGGAATCCGCTGGGATTCCGGGCTGTTCCCGGAGCCGTACGACGACTTCGCGCCAACGGGTTCGCGACCTCCGGGAGAACCGCTGGCCACATGTTAGCGATCCGTTGGCGAGCCCTGATGTGATCTTCGCATCGGATCGGGTCGGACGGTGCACGCGTAGATCGCGTAACTCGGGGGAGTGTCGCCGCAGGCCTGGATCCGGGGACGCAAGAGGGTCCCCGGTCGGCGGAGGTGACCGACTGGGGCCCTCGTCCCGCCTCCCGGATGGGTTCCGGAACGGTTTTCCGGACGGTTTTCCGGACGGATTCGCGGACGGACTCACGGATTCCCGGTGGCCCGGATTCAGACGACGGGTGGGCGGCCCAGCCTGGTGAGTCGCCAGACGGTGCGCCAGCGCATGGGGCGGCGCTCCCCGGCCGGCTCGCGAAATCCCTCGGCGAAGCCCGCGAACCAGGCCCGCAGGCCGCCCGTCGAACGGGTGCGCAGAAGAGTGATCAGTATCCAGACGCCCAGGTGGACCGGGATCAGCGGCAGGGGCAGCCGACGGCGGGTCAGCCAGACCCGGTTGCGGGCGGTGACCCGGAAGTAGACGGCGTGCCGGGCGGGCGAGGTCCGGGGGTGCTGGAGGAGCAGCTCGGGCGCGTAGAGGATCTTCCAGCCGGCGTCGGCGGCCCGCCAGGCGAGGTCGGTCTCCTCATGGGCGAAGAAGAACTCGGCCGGCCAGTCGCCGGTTTCGGCGAGCATGTCCATGCGCAGGGCATGGCCGCCGCCGAGGAACCCGGTGACGTAACCCCCGCGCAGGGGGTCGGCGTTGCCGACGCGGGGCACGTGCCGACGCTGGGTCACGCCGTGCTCGTCCGCGATCCGGAAGCCGATGATGCCGAGGCGGGGGTCGGCGGCGAACAGATCCCGGACCTGCCGGAACACCTCGACGTCGACGAGCAGTCCGTCGTCGTCCAGTTCGACGACGACGTCCACGTCGCCGAACGCGCGCAGGGCGGCGAGGGCGACGTTGCGGCCGCCGGGGCAGCCGAGGTTGTCCTCGACGTCGACGGTGGTGACTTCACCGGGCAGGTCGAGACGGCCGGCGAACTCGGGCAGCCGGCAGCCGTTGCCGACGATCACGATGCGGTCGGGGGCGAAATCCTGCTTCGCGACGGACCTGAGCAGGGCGTCGACTTCGTCGGGCCGGTTCCCCATGGTCACCACGGCAACCCCGAGTCTCGGCTTCTGCATGCCCCTCACCCCATCCGGCCGACGGCGGCAGCCGCACCTGTCCCCAAGGATGGCCATTGTTCACCAAGGCGTCACCACGGGTAGGTCGATACTCCATAAATGGGCCTGCCTCGTGGCGCGGCGCGGACGCCCACGCGCGCCGGACGCGGGCCGCTCTCCAGCACGCCCCGGGAAGCGTTCGGACACGCCACGGAGCGCCTCCGAGGGGACGAAGCGGCGCTGTAAATTGCCCGTTCATGCTCTCTGTTCAGGTCCTGGGACCGATCGGTGCCGACATCGACGGTGCACCGGTCCACCTGGGGAGCCCCCGGCAACGTGCGGTCCTCGCCCTCTTGCTGGCGAACCGCGGCCGGGTGGTGCCCGTCGACCGGCTCATCGACCGCCTGTGGCGGGGCCGGCCCCCGCAGAAGGCGGCGGCCTCCCTGCACGTCTACGTGTCGAACCTGCGCCGCGCGCTCGAACCCGGCCGGGCGCCGCGCACCCCCGCCGGTGTCCTGGTCAGCGTCGCGCCCGGGTATGCGGTGCGGCTGCCCGAGGACGCGGTCGACGCCTGGCGGTTCGAGGCGGCGGTGCGGCGGGCCCGTACCGCACCTCCGGCCGAGGCCCGGCGCCTCCTCGATGAGGCCATCGGGTGGTGGCAGGGGACCGCGTACGGCGAGTGGGCCGACGAGGAGTGGGCGGTCGCCGAGGCGGCCCGGCTGGGTGACCTGCACCTCGCGGCACGGGAGTTGGCGATCGGTGCGACCCTCGCGTCCGGAACCCCGGCGGAGGCGGTGCCGGCGGCCGAGGCGCTCGTGCGGGAGCATCCGCTGCGCGAGGAGGGCTGGCGGTTGCTGGCCCTCGCGTTGTGGGCCGGCGGGCGCCGTGCCGACGCACTGGCCGAGCTGCGTCGCGCCGCCGCCGTCATGGCCGACGAACTCGGCCTGGGCCTGGGCGACGCCCTGAGCGAGCTGGAGCAGGCCCTGCTGACGGGACGGACCGAGATCCTGCGTGCGTCGGTGCCGTCGGGGCCGTCGGGGCCGTCGGGGCCGTCGGGGCCGTCGGCGCCCGTACCGGCTCCGGCCGTCCTGCCCGCGCCCTTCGCAGGCTCCGGACCGGCCCCGGACGGTCTCCCCGCGCCCTTCACGGACTCCGGCCCGGCCCCGGTCGGCCCCCCGGTGCCGTTCGCGGACTCCGCGGCCACGGCCGTCGTCGACCGGCCGGCCGAGGAGCTGTTCGTGGGCCGGGACGGCGAACTGCGGGCCCTGGCCGAGGTCGCGCGTGACGCCCGGCGGGGCGGCGGCGTCGTCCTGGTGACCGGCGAGGCCGGTGCGGGCAAGTCGGCGCTGCTCGGCCGGTACCGGCTGTGGTTGCGGGAGCAGGGCTGGACCGTGGTGGTCGGCCGCTGCCCCGAGTTCGACGGCGCTCCCTCCGCCTGGGCCTGGGTTGAGGCACTCGGCGCGCTCGCCCGCCGCGTGCCGCCCACCGACCCGGACGCACTCGGCGCGCTGCTCCAGGAGGCCGGCTACGGCGAACGGGGAGCGGACGGCCACGGGGGCACCGGGTTCCCGGGCCCGGACGGCGGGGCGGCGTCGGCCGGGCGGTTCCGGCTGCACCGGGCGTTCGCCGCCTGGCTGCGGGAGGCCGCCGCGGACGAGCCGCTGGCGATCGTCCTCGACGACCTGCACCGGGCGGACGTCGAGACGCTGGCCCTGCTGGAACGCGCCGCCGAGCTGGTCGGCTCAGCGGTGCTGGTGATCGCCGCGTACCGCCCGGCCGACGCGGCGGACCGGCTGACCAAGACCCTCGCCGAACTCGCCCACCGCTCGCCGTTCCGGCTGGCGCTCGGCGGGCTGCCGTTGCCGGACGTGGCCACCCTGGTCAGCGCGGTGTGCGGGGAGCCGGTCGACACGGCCATCGTGACCGCGCTCGCCGAGCGCACGGGGGGCAACCCCTTCTACGTGCGCGAGAGCGCCCGGCTGCTCGCCAGCGAGGGCGCCCTGGTGGCGGTCTCCGAGGTGCCGCAGGGCGTGCGCGACGTGCTGCGCCGACGGTTGCGGCAGCTGCCCGAGGGGGCCCCGGCCGTCCTCCAGCTGGCCTCGGTGGTGGGCCGCGAGACCGAGGTCGGTGTGCTCGTCGAGGCCGCGGACCCGGCACGGCACGGCGAACACGACGTGCTCGACGCCGTCGAGGCGGCCGTCGTGGCCGGGCTGCTGACCGAACCGGCGCCGGGAGTGGTCCGGTTCGCGCACGCACTGGTCCGCGACACCCTCTACACCGACCTGGTCGGCGTGCGACGCGCACGGCTGCACGCCCGTCTGGCAGAGGTCCTGCGGCGGCGCCGTCCGGACGACCTGGCGGCTCTCGCGCACCATTTCGCCCGGGCGGCGAACGCGCGGACGGCGGCACTCGCCGTCGAGTACTCGCTGGGCGCGGCCGACCTCGCCGAGCGGCGGTACGCCCACGACACCGCGGTCGAACTGCTCACGCAGGCGATCGAGTCCTTCGCGCTGATACCCGCCGCCGCCGTGGACGGCACCGCGACCGGCGACACCAACGGCAACGTCAACGTCAACGGTGACTTGACCGGCGATGCGGCCGGCGGCCGGGCCGGGCGGCTGGTCGCCCTGCTCGGGCGGTTGCTGCGGGCGGAGATACGGGCGGGGGCCATCGTGGCGGCGCGGCACACCCGGCAGCGCGCCCTGACGGCGGCCGAGGGCGTCGGGCGCGACGAGCTGGCGGCGGCGGCCCTGGGTGCGTGGATCGGACCGGAACCGGCCCTGAGCGGGGCCCTCAGCGGGCCGTGGGGGCTGGCCGAAGCGGCGGCGGTCGACACGTTCGTCGACCGGCTGATCGCGCGCGCCGACCTGGACCCGGCCGTCCTCGGCATCCTGCCGCCCGCCCCTGCCGACGAGCAGGGCAGCGGGGGCGATATGGACGCCGGGGCGGGTGCCGGGGCCGGGGCGGGTGCCGGCGAGCGGGTGGAGCGGGTGGCGGAGGCGGCGCGGCGGTTGGCCGTCGCCCGTGCGGTCGGGGACCCGCTGCTGCTCTCCTCCGCGCTGACCGTCGCGTCCGTCGTCACGCCGGACGGGTTCCCGGACCGCCGCAAGGCGCTGGCGACCGAACTGCGGGTGCTCGGGTACGCGCACGACCTGCCCGCCAACAGCTGGGTACGGGAGCACATCGGGGCCATGGCCGCCGGCGCCCGCAACGACGTCGCCCAGGTCCGCCGGCACACCGGGGAGGGGCGGACCGTCGCCCGGCGGCACCGGCTGGCGGAGGCGGAGGCCATCAACCTGACGACCCTGGCGATGCTGGCCCATGTCGAGGGCCGCTTCGCCGAGTCCGAGGCCGGCTACGCGGGGGTGCGGGAGCGGCTGCGTTCCCGTGGCTCGCCGTACGGCGACTTCGTGCACGTCCTCGGGCTGACGACCGTACGGCTGGGGCAGGGCCGCCCGCAGGAGGCCGAACCGCTGCTGCGGACCCTCCTCACCGAACCCGAACCCACCGCCGAGCTCGCCCTCGGGGTGGTCCTCGCCCGGCTGGGCGAGCACGAGCAGGCGCACGCGCTCGGCCGGCGCACCGAGGCCGCCGTACCCCTCGTACCGGACCACCTGTACGGCATCGCCCTCTCCCTCCGGGCCGAACTGGCGTTCCTGCTGGGCGACATGACCACCGCGCTGGAACTGGTCCCGCTGCTGCTGCCGCTGCGCACCCAGCTCGCCGGTGCCGCCAGCGTCTCCTTCGCCACCCGCCCGTTCGCCCACTCGCTGGGTGAGCTGTACCGGCTGCTGGGTGACGAGGCGGAAGCGCGACGGCAGTTCGCTCGCGCGGAGGAGGTGGCGGGGCAGTGGGGTTCCCGGCATCTGGTCGCGGCGGCCCGGGCCGCCGCGGAGGACAGGGCCCCGCGGAGCTGACACGACGGCTGCCGGAATCAGGCCAGCCGCCACTTCTGGTTGGACGTCCCGGCGCAGTCCCACAGCTGGAGCCGGGTGCCGTTGGCGGTGCCCGAGTCCTTGGCGTCCACGCACTTGCCGATGACCGAGTTGACCAGGTCGTGGGAGCTGTTGAGGTTGAACTTCTGGGCCCAGCCGCCGTTGCAGGTCGCCAGCTGGATGGCCGCGCCGTTGTCCTGGGAGGCGTTGGCGATGTCGAGGCACAGGCCCATGGAGCGCACGCTGCCGTCGGACTTGAAGACCCACTTCTGCCAGGCGTCGCCGTCGCACCCCCACAGCCGCAGCGGGGAGCCGTCCGCCCCGGCGTGGGCGCTCACCTCGACGCACTTCGAGGAGGCGTAGCCGACGATCGCGTCGCCGGACACGGTGGCCGAGGAGGCGGCGTGGGTGGCGGCCGGCTTGGACGCCGGTTTGCTCGTCGCCTTGGTGCCGGTGCCGGTGGCGTGGGTGGCCTTGGTGCCGGACGCCTTGTCCGGGTGGACGGAGTCCGCCACCTTGGACGAACCCCCGGTGGTGTGCGCGCCCTTGGCCTTGCCGGGCTTCGTGCCCTTCGGGTCGTGCGCCGGACGCCCGCTGCCGGACGCCGACGCGGACCCGGAACCGGAGCCGGTGGGCCATGCCGAGGCGCCCTCGGTGAGCTGGGGCACGACGCCGTCACCGACGGCCGCGGCGTGCGGCGTGGAGTCGTCGTGGTTCGGCAGTGCCATGAACGCGGCGCTGCCGAGGCCGAGGACCAGCAGGACACAGGCGGCGACCACGGCGCCGACGACCCGCGCACCGCGCTCCGGCCGGGCTTCCGCGGAACCCGCCTGGTCCGGTGCGCCGGGCGAGTCCGGCCGCGCCGCCGGCGACCGGAACAACCCTCCGGGGTGCCCGGGCACCCCGGCCGTACCGGGCGCGGCCGCGGGCGTCGGTGCAGATACAGGCGTCGGCGTCGGCTCGGGTGCGGTCCCGCCGTCCGGGGCGGACCCGGCCCTGCCGTGTGCCGCCGGTTCCGCAGTCGGCGTTTCGGGAGCGGGCTCCGTCCCGGTCGCTCGCGGTGACGCGGTCTCGGACCCGGTTTCCCGGAGCCACGGCAGCGGCCGTTCCCAGACAGCCGGCTCCTCCGGCGTCTCCGGCTGCCCTGCGGTGTGCTCCATGTCTGCCTGCCCGTCTCCGCGTGTGTTGTTCCCCGGCGCGCGAATCTAGGGGCGCGGCGGCGGACGGCCCGCCGTTCGCCGCGGACTCTGCCCCGCAGGACCGGAAAGCCTTCCCCTGCGGGCCGGTGGGGGTTGCTCGCGCAGTTCCCCGCGCCCCTAAAGGGGCGCTACAACGTCCCCGAGCGCAGGGCGAAGGCGACCGCGTGGGTGCGGTTGCGCAGGCCGAGGCGGTTCATCATGACGCTGACGATGCTCTTGATGGTGCGCTCGGAGTAGTTCAGCTTCTGGGCGATCTCCGTCGTCTCCAGGCCCTCGGCCAGCAGCCGTAACACGTCGACCTCGCGCGTCTCCAGACCGGACGCGGTCAGCCCGAGCGGCCCCAGGACGTCGCGCTGGACCTCCCGTATGTGGTCGACGAGCCGGCCCTGGACCGGGAGCGGCAGCGCGGCCCCGCCGTCGGCCACCGCGCGCACCGCCTCCACGACCTTGTCGTACGTGCTGTCCTGACGCCACATCACCCCGCGCAGGCCATGGCGCACCGCCCGGAGCAGGTGGGCGTCGCCGATGTGCCCGGTGACCAGCACGACCCCCACACCGGGGTTGGCCGAGCGGGCGGTCACCGACTCCATCAGCAATACCGTCTCCTCGGTGACGTCCGGCGTGATCATGAGGACCACGTCCGCGTGCCGGTGCTCCTCCTGGGGCACCACCTTCAGCCCCGGGTACCTGCGCAGGCACGAGACGGCCCCCTCGCCGGTCATCGGGTCACCGGCGAGGACTGCGATCGAGATCATCCCCAACGTTCTGGTTCTCCTTCCGGGAGTGGACCGTCGTTCCGGAGCGGCGTACGGGGATCGTCACCGGACCGCCTTAACGCCGACTTGGCGTGTACTTGGCGAAGCTGCCCCTCCGGCCAGGCTTCGCTGTCCGCGGGGGCGGACATCGGCTCGTGCGACGCGGGCGCGGGCGGCCTCCTGCCTACTCTCCACGCGCGGATCCCACCGCGCGCACACCCGGAATCGCAGCGGAATCGCACAGGAATCGCAGCAGAGCAGAAGCAGAGCAGAAGAGAAGAGAGCACGTTGAGCACCGTCGTCGCCAAGCGCTCGCCGCGTGCCGAAGGCCCCCCGATGCCGGAGGGCCAGGTGGAACTGGCCGAGCCCCCGGTCCTCGGCGAACCGGCCACCGCCGACTTCGGCTCGGTGATGACGTACCTGCCGATGGGCCTGGGTGCCGGGGCCATGGTGCTGATGTACTCGGTCGGCAGCGGCGGTACGTCCATGTACATGATGACCGGGATGATGGGCATCGCCATGGTCAGCATGACGCTGACCCAGATCGGCCGGCCCGGCGCGGAGCGGCGCCGCCGGATGCGCGCCGAACGCCGGGACTATCTGCGCTACCTCGGCCAGAAGCGGGTCCAGGCACGTCAGGCGGCCGACGGACAGCGGGCCGCGCTGCTCTGGGACAACCCCGAGGCGTCCGACCTGTGGGCGCTGGCGAGCGGTCCCCGGCTGTGGGAACGCAGGCCCGGGCACGAGGACTTCGGCCGGGTCCGGATCGGTCTCGCGACCCGCCGCGCCGCTCTGGAGTTCCTGCCGCCGCAGACCCGGCCGGTGGAGGACCTGGAGCCGCTGTGCGCGATCTCGCTGCGCCGGTTCACCAAGGCCCACCAGACCGTGCCCCTGCTGCCCGTGCCGGTCTCGCTGCGGCGCTTCACCAGCGTCGAGTTCACCGGCGAGGCCGAGGAGGCGGTGGCCCTCGCCCGGGCGATGCTCGGGCAGCTGGCGGTCCTCCACTCCCCGGACGAGTTGCGGGTGGCCGTGCTGGGCGACGAGGCCGCACGGCGCGAGTGGGACTGGCTCAAGTGGCTGCCGCACAACGCCCATCCGGCGGAGGAGGACGCGGCGGGGGCGGTGCGGCTGGCCGCCGGGGACCATGACGAGCTGCTCGACCTGCTCGGGCCGGACGTCCGCGACCGCCCCGACCACGACGCCGCCTCCTCGCCCAGCGTGGCCGAGCCGTTCACGGTGATCGTCGCCCAGGGTGTGCAACTCCCGTCGACCTCACGGCTGCTGGGGGCCGGGCTGCGCGGGGTGGTGCTGCTGGACCTCACCGGCGCGGTGCCCGGCGGCCCCAAGGTGCTGCGGCTCACGGTGCGCGGCGGCCGGGTCGACTTCCCGAGCGGCACCGAGAACGTCAGCGGCCGGGCCGACCGGCTCGGCCCCGTCGAGGCCGAGAACCTGGCGCGGGCGCTCGCCCCGATGCGCACCGGAGGCGTCGTCGACCTGGTCGACCAGCCGCTGGAGTCCGACTTCGACCTGGCCACCATGCTCGGCATCCGCGACGTGCGCGGCTTCGACGTCGCGGCCAAGTGGCGTCCCCGGCTGGCCCAGGAGGCCCGGCTGAAGGTGCCGATCGGGGTCACCGAGGACGGCGAGATCGTCGAACTGGACCTGAAGGAGTCCGCGCAGGGCGGGATGGGCCCGCACGGGCTGCTGATCGGCGCCACCGGCTCCGGCAAGAGCGAACTGCTGCGCACCCTGGTGATGGGCCTGGCCGCCACCCACTCCTCCGAGATCCTGAACCTGGTCCTGGTGGACTTCAAGGGCGGCGCCACCTTCCTCAACATGGACCGGCTGCCGCACACCTCCGCCGTCATCACCAACCTCGCCGACGAACTCCACCTCGTCGACCGCATGCGGGACTCCATCAACGGCGAGATGATCCGCCGGCAGGAACTGCTGCGGGAGGCCGGCTACGCCTCGCTCTACGAGTACGAGAAGGCGCGCGCCGCCGGGGCGGGCACCCTCGCCCCGCTGCCCTCGCTGCTCGTCATCGTGGACGAGTTCTCCGAACTGCTCGCCAGCAAGCCGGAGTTCGTGGAGCTGTTCGTCTCGATCGGGCGGCTCGGGCGCAGCCTCGGCGTCCATCTGCTGCTGGCCTCCCAGCGGCTGGACGAGTCCCGTATCCACCGGGTCGAGGGCCACCTGTCGTACCGCCTCGCGCTGCGCACCTTCTCCTCGATGGAGTCGCGCAGCGTGATCGGCACCTCCAGCGCCTACGAGCTGCCGTCCGCGCCCGGCAACGGCTACCTCAAGGTCGACACCACCAACCTGGTCCGGTTCAAGGCCGCGTACGTCTCCGGTCCCGCACCCGCGGCGCCGGGTCCCGAGGAGACGGCCGGGCGGCAGGGCGTCGTACGCGAGGTGACCGCGTTCGGACTGGACCGGCACGGCCCGCCCGCCGGGGACCGCGAGGCGGAGGAGGCCGCCCGGCTGGTCTCGCTCGCCGAGGAGAACCTGCGCGACCCGGGCGCGGAAGCCGAGGAAGAGACGGAGGACGGCGAGGACAGTCTGCTGGAGGTGTTCGTCGGGCGGCTGGAGGAGAGCGGCCCGCCCGCCCGGCAGGTCTGGCTCTCCCCGCTGTCCGAGTCGCCCGGCCTGGACCAGCTGCTGCCCGGCATCGTGCCCGACCCCGAGCGCGGCATGGGCGCCGCCGATCCGCACGTGCAGGGCGCGCTGCGCGTCCCGCTGGGCATGGTGGACCGTCCGTTCGAGCAGCTGCGCGAACTGCTGACCGCCGACCTGTCCGGCGCCGACGGCCACATCGGCCTGGTGGGCGCGCCGCAGACCGGCAAGTCGACCCTGCTGCGCACCCTGATGCTGTCGCTGGCCCTGACCCACACGCCCCGCGAGGTGCAGTTCTACTGCCTGGACTTCGGCGGCGGCGGTCTGGTCTCCACCGCCGGCCTGCCGCACGTGGGTTCCGTCGCCACCCGCCTGGAGCGCGACCGGGTGCTGCGCACCGTCGAGGAGCTGACGCAACTCCTGGAACAGCGCGAGCAGTTGTTCACGTCCAGGGGTCTGGAGTCGATGGCCGCCTACCGGGCGCTGCGCGCGGACGGCACCATCGACGACCCGTTCGGCGACGTCTTCCTGGTGGTCGACGGCTGGGCCACGCTGCGCCAGGACTTCGACGAGCTGGAGCAGCGGGTCATGGAACTCGCCGCGCGCGGCCTGTCGTTCGGCCTGCACGTGGTCGCCTCCGCGGTCCGCTGGTCCGAAGTACGGCCCCGGCTGCGGGACATGCTCGGCACCAAGCTCGAACTGCGGCTCGGCGACTCGATGGAGTCCGAGGTCGGCTCCCGTGCCGCGGCCGGTGTCCCGCACCGGCCGGGACGCGGTCTGACCAGCTCGGGACACCACTTCCTGTCCGCGCTGCCCCGGCTCGACAGCTCCTCGCGCACCGACGACCTGACGGCCGCAACCAAGGCCGCGGTCGCCGAGATCGACACGTTCTGGACCGGCCCGCGGGCTCCGGAAGTACGTCTGCTGCCGACCCGCCTTGACGCCCGCCGGCTGCCCGCCCCCGCCGACACCCGCGACCTCAGGTTCTGCCTCGGCTGGGACGAGCAGCGCCTCGCCCCCGTCTGGCACGACTTCGGCGCCACCCCGCACCTGCTGGTCTACGGCGACGGCGAGACCGGCAAGACCAACGCCCTGCGCCTCGCCATCCGCGCCATCACCGCCCGCTACCGCCCGGAGGAGGCGAGGATCCTGCTGGCCGACCCCGGCCGCGGGCTCCTCAAGGACGTCCCCGAGGAGTACCGGGTCGGATACGTCGTCGACAACGACGCCCTCGGCAAACTCGCCGACAGCGCCGCGGTGTCCGTGGCCAAGCGGCAGCCCGGCGCCGACGTCACCCCGGAGCAGCTGGAGAAGCGGGACTGGTGGGCCGGTCCGCTGCTGTTCGTCCTCGTCGACGACTACGACCTCTTCGCCGGCGCGCCCGGCACGCCCTCCGCGATGATGCCGCTGGTGCCGCTGCTCGCGCAGGGCGCCCATATCGGGCTGCACCTGGTCGTGGCCCGCTCCACCTCCGGCGCCATGCGGTCCGTGATGGACCCTCTCATCCGCCGGATGTGGGAGCTCGGCAACCCGGCGCTGCTGTTCTCCTACCCCAAGGAGGAGGGCAAGTTCATCGGCGAGGCCAAGCCCCGCACCCTGCCCGCCGGCCGGGCCCAGCTCGTCACCCGGCGCACCGTCCAGCTCGTCCAGACCGGCCTGGTGTCGGCGGCGCCCGTCCCCACAGGAGCACGATGACCACCGCCCCGGCCGCCGACCCCACCAGCGCGCCGCTGTCCGTCCGGGCCACCGAGGTCTGCCGGCTCACCGTCGAGGCGCCGGCCGGCCGGGCCGACCTCGCCGTCCCGGTCACCACCCCGGTCTCCGCCCTGCTGCCGGTGCTGCTGCGCCAGGCCGTCGGCGACGACCTCCAGGGCACGCCCTGGGTACTGCAACGGCTCGGCGCGGAACCCCTCGGTCCGGAGGCGACCCCCGAGAGCGCCGGGCTGCGGGACGGCGATGTGCTGCACCTGCGGCCGGCCGACGCGGCGCTGCCCGCCCTGCACTTCGACGACGTCTCCGACGGTGTCGCGCACGCCGTCGGCACCGGCTCCGGCCGCTGGCACCCCGGACTCACCCGGAGCCTCGGTCTCGCCCTGTCCTGCCTGGCGCTCGCCGCGCTCGCCGCCACCCTGCTCGGCGCGGGCCCCGGTCCGCTCACCGCGGCGGCGGCCGGGGCGGTCGCCCTGGTGCTGGCCGCGGGCTGCGCGGCGGCGGCCCGCGCGCAGGCCGACCGCGGCGGCGTCCTGACCGCCGGGATCGGCGCGTTCGGCTTCGCCGCACTGGCCGGGACGACCCTGCGGGAGGGCCCGTCCGGCGGGTTCGCCCCGGGCACGACCGGGACGCTGCTGGCCGCCGGGTTCGTGGTCGCGCTGGCCGGCCTGCTGCTCGCGCTGGGCGCGCTGCCCCTCGTCGTACCCGGCACCGTGCTGCTCACGGCGGTCGCCGCCGCGATCGGCGCGGGCCTCGCCCAGGCCACCGGCCTGCACGGCGTCCAGGCCGCCGCGGTGGTCGCGGTGGGCCTGTTCGTCCTCGGGCACCTGGCCCCCCGCCTCGCCCTGCGCACGGCCCGGCTGCGCGTACCCCAACTCCCCCACGACGCCGAGGAACTCCAGCTCGACATCGAGCCCGAGCCCGGCGAGGCCGTGACGAACCGGGTCGCCGTCGCCACCGCCTGCCTCGACATGATCGGCATCTCCTCGGCGCTGGTGTGGGCGGTCGCGCTGTGGCTGCTCGCCGACCGGGAGCACGGCTGGGCCGGCTGGCTGCTCCCGCTCTCGCTCAGCCTCGCCGTCCTGCTCCGTGCGCGCGGCACCAACGGCACCCTCCAGCGGGTCCCCGCCGTGCTGGCCGGCGCCTACGGCCTCGGACTCGTCCTCATCGTCCGGGTCGCCCCCACCGGTCCCGGCGGCCGGGCCGCCGTCCTCGCAGTACTGCTGGCCGCCGCCCTGCTCCTGCTCGTCGGCGCCTGGCGGCTCCCACGGGCCCGGCTCCTTCCCGTATGGGGGCACTTCGGCGACCTGCTGGAGACCCTCACGGCGATCGCGCTGCTGCCGCTGCTGCTCCAGGTGCTGCACGCGTACGGCTACTTCCGCGGCCTCGCGAGCTAGGGCGGCGGCATCCATGCAGACGCGACGCGATCACGTACAGGCCTACCAGTTCGCCATGGGCCGCCTGGCCTCCGCCCTGGTCAGCGGCGACCCCGGCCGGGGCGACAGCCCGACCCGGCGGTCCGCGCTCGGCTCGGTCTTCGGGGTGGGCATGGCGGTGCTGCTGTGCGCCGGGTTCGGGGTGTACGGGCTGATCTCGCCCGTCGCCAAGGACGACTGGCGCAAGGACGGGGCGATCGTCCTGGAGGAGGACACCGGCAACCGGTACGTGTACGCGAACGGCGAGCTGCGCCCCGTACGCAACTACGCCTCCGCGCTGCTCATCGCGGGCGAGCGCACCGCGCCGGAGACGGTGTCCGCGAAGTCCCTGGCCGGGGTCCCGCACGGCACCCCGGTCGGCATCCAGGGCGCACCGGACACCGTGCCGACCGCGTCCGCACTGGCGACCGGCGCGTGGGCACGGTGCCTGCCGGGCGAGGGGACGGCGGACAAGGAGCCGACCGGCAAGGAGCCGGAGAGCAACGGGGCGGGCAGCAGAGAGTCGGCCGACAAGGGGCAGGCCCTCCTCTTCGGTGGTTCCGCCGCCGCGCTCGTCGCCCTGCCCGCCGACCGCCAGGTGCTGCTCACCGGGCCCGGAGACACCCGGTACCTGCTGCTGCGCGGCGTCAAGTACCCCGTCCCCGGCGACTCGACACTGATCGCCCTCGGCCTGGACGACCAGGCGGCCCTCCCCGCCACCGCCGACTGGCTGGCCGCCGTGCCCACGGGCGCCGCGCTCGCCGCACCCGTACCGGCCGGCGCCGGGAAGGCCGCCGGTCAGGTCGCCGGGCAGACCGCGAAGGTCGGCCAGGTCTTCCGCACCAGCACCGACGGCACCGGCAGCACCGGCAGCTCAGTGCACTACTACGTGATGCGCTCCGACGGACTCGCCCGCGTCAACGCCACCGAGTACGCCCTGCTCGCCGCCCGCCCCGGCGCTCCCGCACCGCGCCAGGTAGGGCAGTCGGACATCGCGGTCGCCCCGGTCTCGGCGGAGGACGCCACGACCGGCCGGGTACCGGACCTGTCCGGTGTCCGCGCCCTGGCCGGCGGCACCGTCTGTCTGACGGAGGCGTCGGACGGCCGGGCCCGGATCACCGTGGGCGCCCCCGGCGCCGGAGGGATCGTCCTGCCCGCCGGCGGCGGTGTGCTGGCCGTCCCGGACGGCTCCTCGGCGGGCGACCGGACCGAGTACCTGATCACCGAGCAGGGCCTGAAGTACCGGATCGCCGACACCGACGCCGAGCGGGCCCTCGGGTTCGGCGACGGCAAGCGCCGGCTCACGCTGCCCGCGGGCGTCCTCACCCTCGTCCCCGACGGTCCGGTGCTCAGCCGCGCCGCCGCGGCGAAGGGCTGATCCCGGTGGCCCGGCTCCGCCTTCGCTCGACCCTCGTGGGCGACGCCCTGCTCATCCACCCCAAGGGCAGGTACGACGACCGGGCGGCCGCGTTCGCCGGGGGGATCGCCGAGGACCCGCTGCACACCCTCGCCGTGGTGGACCTGCCCGGCAGCTCCCTCGCCACCGAGTGGCAGGCGGTGGCCCGGCTGCTGTCGGCCGCCCGGTACGGCAGCCCGCGGCTGGTCTTCGGCCGGGGCACCCCGGACGACATCCGTACGGCGTGCCGCCGCATCGCCGACCGGCTCGAACGCGAGGTGCTCGCCGCCGACGGCGACCTCGTGCCGACCGTCGGCGGCGGCCTGTTCGTGCCCGGCGACGACGGCGCCGCCTGGCTGCGGTTCCGGCCGGGCCACGACCCCGAGCCGGTGGCGCAGCGCTTCCCCAAACCGCACTGGGAGTTCTCCGCGCCGATCCGCACCACCCGGCCGGCCGGGACCCGCATCGTCGCCCAACCCCTGCCCGCCGGCGTGTGGTTGCGCCACGTCGACCCGGACCCCCTGGCCGCGCACCACCGGCGGGCGGTCGAGGCCGTGCCCACCGACCCGCACCTCTACCTGGTCGTCCTCGGCAGCCCCGGCACCCCGCCGCTGTCCCCCGACGACGTGGCCCGCTTCTGGGACACCGTGCTCCCCGGCGCCCGCCCCGCGGTGCGCTTCGTCCTGTACGGCACCCTCGACGTCCCCGGCGACCACGCCTCCCCCGGGCAGGCACTGGCCGACGCCCTGGGCCACCCGGCCGTCCTGTACGACGGCCTGCCCTGCACCGAGCCCGGCGACCGGACCGTCCCGGCCGAGACGACCTGCCTCCCCACCGGTTTCGCGCCACCGGCCCCGGCCCCCGCATCGGCACCGGCACCGGACCCCGGCGACGCCGCCGTACCGCCCCCGCCGCCCCGGCCGCCCCTCCGCACGGAGTCCGGCGCCGACGCGTCGGCGGTGTCGCCGGACGCCTCCGCACCGGACACCGCGTCACCCCCGTGGCACGAGGAGGCCGACGCGGCGGCTCCTTCGGAGCGGTCCGGCGAGCCCGACACCGAGGGGGCGACGGACCTCTCGGAGGCACCGACCGTTCGCAACGCGAGCAGCACCGACACCGAGGCCGGGGCCGGGGCCGAGGCAGGTGGCGACAGCGGCGGCGGGGATCCGGTCGAGGAACCCGGCTCAGGCCCCCGGCAGGGCAGCGGTGCGGCGGACCTCGGCGAGGCGCCCACCGTGCGCAGCAGATCGCGGGCCGTACGGAACGGGGCCCCGGCCAACACGCCGGAGGCGGAAGCGGAAGTTGAAGCGGAGTTGGCGTCGGCACGGGTACCGGCGTCAGTGTCGGCGCCGACGTCGCAGGCGGCCACTCAGCCGCAACCCGTGCCCACGGCCCAACCCGTGCCCTCGGCCGGACCCGTGCCCTCGGCCAGCGTGGCGCCCCCTGCCGAACCCGACCCGGCCGCCTCCTCTCCCGCCCCCGTGCAACGGCCCGCACCGCCCGCCTCGCCACGGTTCCGGTTGGAGTCCGCCGCACCCGAGCCGGAGATCGACGCAATCGACGTAGTCGACGCAATGGACGTAATGGCCGACGTCGACGTTCCCGCGCCGACCGCCGGTCCCGCCCCGGCCCCCGGTCCCGGCCCGGCCGCCGGTTCCGCCCCGGGCCACGCCGCCGGCGACTCCGCTGTGCCGTCGGCCTCCGTGCGGGCGGGTGCCGTGCGGGTGCAGCCCGTGCCGCGGGCCGCGGCGTGCGCGCTGCCGCCGGAGCGGGGTGTCGCGCAGGAGCGGGACTGGATGCGCCGGACCTTCAGCGAGCAGTACAACGCCCTGGCCGGCTCCGTCTCGCGCGTGATGTCGGAGTCGCCCGGGCTGCGTGGCCGGTCCAGGTCGGAGGCGGCGGACGCGCTGACCGACCTGGTCGCCGTACGCCTGTACCTGTCCGGCGATCCCCGCCAGGCCGACGCAGCCGTGCGCGAGGCCGTACCCGGACCGCACGTGCCGCTGGCGCGCTGTGTGACGGCCGGGCTGCGGCGGCTGCCGTCCTACCGGGGCCCGGCCCTGCTGCGCACCCGGCTCGGTGACGCGGAGCGCGCCTGGTACCGGGAGGGCGGGCTGGCCACCGAGTGGGCGTTCTGTCACGCCCGTACGTCGCTGCACCCCGGCCCGCGCGGCAGCGGCGCCACCGACGTCCTGATCTGGTCGATGACCGCGCGGCGGACCAGTTCGCTGGACCCGGCCGTCCCCGACCGGGTGGTGTTCCTGCCGGGCACCGTCTTCAGGGTGCTGCGCGCCGAGGGTCCCGCCGTACTGATGCGGGAGCTGTCGCCGTCGGAGGCCGCCGAGGCCGCCGAGAACACCCAGGGTGGCCGGGGCGGCCGGGGCGACGTGGCGGCGAAGCTCGACGAGATCGCCGTCAAGGGCCTGGAGAAGATTCTGGACGCCCTGGAGCGGACCGGCACCGACGCCGCGGCCGAGAGCGCCGATCCACCCGGACTGATCGTGACCCCCCGTGCGGTCCGTACAGAAGGAGCCGAGCAGTGAGCAGGCAGGTGTTGCTGGTCTCCCCGGACCGCCCGGGCGCCCACCGTACGATCGCCGGCGCGCTGGCCGAGGCCGCGGAGGGGGCGCTGATCACGGTCGCCCCTGGCCGGTACGAGGAGGCGCTGGACATCGTCCGGCCCGTGACGCTGGCCGCGGAGGGCGGTGCCGGGACCGTACGGGTGCACGCGGCCGCCGGGAGCACGGTCGTGGTGCGGGCCGAGGCGGTGCAGCTGTCCGGGCTCGTCCTGTCGGGCGCCGACCGGGAGGCCCCCGTTCTCGACCTGCGGCGCGGACAGTCGGCGCTGGACGGCTGCCTGATCGAGGGCGCGGCGTGGACGGCCGTACTCGCCTGGGACGAGGGCACGTTGGCCGCCCGCGGCTGCCGGGTGACCAACCCGAACGGCGCGGGCGTGGTGGTCACCTCGCCCGGCGGCAACGTGCTGTCCGGCACCGAGATCACCGAGGCCGGCTCCTCGGCGGTGGTGGTCGCCGAGCACGGCCGCCTCGACGTACGGGACTGCCGGCTCGACCGCCCCCGGGGCAACGGCGTCTGCGTCAACGGCAACGCCTCCGCGACCGTCGAGGCCACCCTGATCTCCGGCAGCGGCAAGCCCGCCATCGCCGTCGAGCAGGAGGCGCGCGCCGCCCTGCTCCGGGTCACCGTGACCGGCAGCACCGCGCTGGACGCGTACCTGACCGGCCGGGGCGAGACCACGCTCACCGACTGCGCGTTCTCCGGTTCGGGAGGGCAGTCCGTGCACATCGCCGAGGGCGCCGCGCCGCACCTGCGCGGCTGCACGGTCAGCGGCGCGGCCCGCAGCGGCGTCCAGGTCACCGGGGGCGCCCGGCCCCGTCTGGAGGACTGCGAGATCACCGGCACCCCGGTCGGGCTCCATGTCACCGGTGCGGCGACCGCCGTCAGGGCGACGCGGCTCGTCGTCCGGGACGCCACGACCGCCGCCGTGCAGGCCGCCGACTCGGGTACGGCCGAGCTGGAGCGGCTCACCGTCACCGGCAGCGCGGGTGCCGGGGTCCGGGCGCAGGGCGGTGCCCGGGTGACTTTGCGGGACGCCGAGATCGCGATGAGCGGCGGCGGCCAGGGGACGACGGGGCCGGGGCCGGGACTGGGGCTGACCGGGTCGGCGAGCGCGTTCGTGGCCGGCTCCGTCCTGCGCGGGTGCGCTGCGGTCGTCGGCGAGGACGCGGAACTGACCGCGCACGACTCCGAGTTCACCGGTTCGCCGGGCGACGCGGTGCGGGTCCTGGCAGGCGGCTCGTTCACCGCCGTCGGCTGTCGGATGACCGGCGCCCGGGGGCAGGGCGTCAACGCCCACGCCGACGCCCGTACCGATCTCGGCAACTGCGCGGTCCAGGACAACGCCGGCGACAGACCGGCCGACGGCGCGGGGCAGCGTACGGCCGACCGCTCGGGCAACGGTGCGGGCGACGGCTTCGGCGGAGACGGCAGCAGAAGCGGCGGAGGCTTCGGCGGGGACGCCGGTAAGGACGGCCCGGACCGTTCCGGGACCCCCGGCTCGCCGGCGGACCCGGGCGGCTCCCGCTCCGCCACCGGGCCGCTAGCCGAACTCGACGCGCTGGTCGGCCTGGAGAGCGTCAAACTGGAGGTCACCGGGCTGATCAACCTCAACAAGATGACCAAGCGGCGCACCGAGATGGGCCTGCCTATGCCGCCGATGAGCCGCCACCTCGTCTTCGCGGGGCCGCCCGGCACCGGCAAGACGACCGTGGCCCGGCTGTACGGCGCGGTCCTCGCCGAGCTCGGCATCCTCGGCCAGGGGCACATTGTCGAGGTGGCCCGCGCCGACCTGGTCGCCCAGATCATCGGCGGGACCGCCATCAAGACCACGGAGGTCTTCAACCGGGCACTGGGCGGGGTGCTCTTCATCGACGAGGCGTACACCCTGACCAACCAGTCGCGCGGCACCGGGCCGGACTTCGGCCAGGAGGCCGTCGAGACGCTGATGAAGCTGATGGAGGACCACCGCGACGAGATCGTCGTCATCGCGGCCGGCTACTCGGAGCACATGGACCGGTTCCTCGCCTCCAACCCCGGTATGGCCTCCCGTTTCGCCCGGACGATCGAGTTCCCCAACTACGCCCCGGAGGAACTGGTCACCATCGTCCGCGGCCTGTGCGCCAAGCACTACTACGAGCTCTCCGACGACGCCCTGGACGCGCTGTCCCGCTATTTCGAGGACGTCCCCAAGGGCCCGACCTTCGGCAACGGCCGGGTCGCCCGCCAGGTCTTCGAGTCGATGATCGGCTCCCAGGCGTCCCGGCTGGCCACCCACCCCCCGGGCCACGACAGCGAACTGAGCCTCCTGACCGCCGCGGACGTCACCCCGGCCCCCCGTCCACCGTCCCCCCGCCCCACCACCGCCCCGACGGACCCCCCCCCCCCCCCCCCCCCCCCCCCCCCCC
>NZ_JAGXJL010000096.1:0-20656 GCF_019091475.1 Streptomyces sp. GbtcB6
ATCTCGTCGTCGTCTCCCCTACGACCCCAGTTGCTGAGCTTCTTGCCGAGTTCGTGATGGGGCCAGACCTTCTCTGCGCTCACGCTTCTCCCTCTTCTCCTTGCCGATGTGCCATGTAACGGCTGACGCATTCCATGAGGTCGCGGGGAACGTGGTATCCGGAGTGGTCCTTGATCCGGTCCAGGTTCTCGACGATGTCCTCGGTCGTGACTTTGAGCGGATCGGCGGGCAGATAGCCCTCGGTGACCCCGACGAAGAGGTGCGCGAAACGTCCGGCTCCGGCGAGGAACACCTCGCCGCTCACGTCGCACGCCTCGTGGGCGAGATACGCCACCATGGGCGCCACGAGCGCGGGATCCATCACGCCGCCGCCGGGGTGGCGCTGTTCGCTCAGCGCGTCCATGCCCTCCGAGGGGCCGCCGGCCATCCGCGTCATGGCGTTGGGGGCGATCACGTTGACCTTGATGTCGTGGCCGTGGGCCGAGGCCGCCATGCTGCGGGCCATCCCGATCATGGCCGCCTTGGCGGTGGCGTAACCGAGGTTGTCCGGGAGTCCGAACATCCCGATCGAGCCGGTGAGCACGACCCGGCCGTAGTTCCGCTCCAGCATGTACGGCCAGGCCGCACGTGTGGTGTGGAAAGCACCGAGTACGTGTACCGCCAGGTGGCTTTCGATGTTCGTCGCGTCGATGTCCGGCAGCCCGGCGAACCGTACGTTGCCGGCGTTGTTGACGACCATGTCGATCCGTCCGAACGCCTCGACGGCGGCTTCGACGGGCCGTCGGCCGCCGTCCGCGGTGGAGATGTCACTCGTGTCGGCGATCGCCGTACCGCCGGCGTCGTTGATCTCCGCGGCGACTGCCTCGGCGGGACCGGTGTCAGAACCGAAGCCCTCCATCGAGCCGCCCAGGTCGTTCACGACGACCTTCGCGCCCAGTTCACCGAGGAGCAGGGCGTAGGCCCGCCCGTTCCCGCGTCCGGCGCCGGTGACCACCGCGACCCGATCGTCGGATAGGTGTTGCCGCATGACCATGCCTTCCGGTTCAGGAAAGGAAGCGGGAGTACTTCGACTGCAGGACCTCGCCCATGAACTCGCGCAGCTTCGGGCGTCCGCCGGGATTCAGCAGGAAACTCCGGGGCTTCCCGGCGATGTTGGAACCGAAGAAATAACTGTGCTCACCGAACGGGGAATACACGGCGAGCTCCGCGACCATGGCGTTCCAGCCCGCCTCCGTGTCGGCGGGGACCTCGATCACCCGGTGGCCGTGATCGCGCAGGTACTCGATCGCGTCGGCGATGAAGTTCACCTGGTCCTCGGCGTACCGCGGGTTGTTGCCGGCCGCACCGTGGGGCCCTCCGGGGAAGAAGAAGTTCGGGAAGCCGTGGCTCATGAGCCCGAGGAACGTGCGCGGACCGTCGGCCCAGTACTCCTCCAACGCCAGCCCGCCGCGGCCGCGCACCCCCATCCGGTTCAGTGCGCCGGTGCCGAAGTCGAACCCCGACGCCCAGACGATGACGTCGAACTCGCGCAGTCCGTCGGACGTTTCGATCCCGGTCTCCGTCACCCGGACGAGCGGGTTCTCCCGGAGGTCGACCAGGCTCACCTTCGGATCGTTGTAGGCCTCGAAGTAGCCGGTCACGAAGGGCGGCCGCTTCCCTGCCCAGCCGTGGTCGGTGGGGATGAGCCGTTCGGCCGTCGCCGGGTCCTCGACGATGCCGCGGACCTTCTCGGCCATGAAGGCACACCAGTCGTCGTTGGCGGCCTTGTCCGTGAGCATGTCGGCGTAGTGGCTGATCACCTTGGCGAAGCCCGGGCTCTGCCACATCCGTTCGTGGAACTCCCACCGTTCGTCCCGGGAGTCCTCGAACGCCGTACGCTCGCGCGGCTGGTGCAGGAACCCGCTCGCCGAGGCGTTGAGAGTCTCCCGCAGCCCCTCGAAATCGTCCCGCAGCCGCGCCTGTTGCTCGGCGGTGATCGGCTCGTTGTTCAACGGGGTGCACCAGTTCGGCGACCGCTGATAGACCGTCAGGGAGGCGACGTCCGCGACGATCGAGGGGATCACCTGGACGCCGCTCGAACCGGTGCCGACCACCGCGACCCGCTTGCCCGCGAAGTCGACGGGAGTGTCGGGCCACAGGCCGGTGTGGTGGGCCACGCCCCTGAAGTCCTCGCGACCGGGCACGTCGGGGAATACCGGCACCGACAGCACACCGGTGGCCGCGACCACGAACCGCGCCCGCACCTCGGTGCCGTCGGTCGCCCGCACCAGCCAGGTGGCCGAAGTCTCCTCGAAAAGCGCGGAGTTGACCCGGGCCCCGAACCGCATGTGGCCGCGCAGGTCCAACTCGTCGACGGCGTAGTTGAAGTACCGCTCGTTCTCCGGCTGCCCGGCGAACCGCTCGCGCCACTCCCAGCCCTCGAACAGCTCCTTCGAGAACAGGTAGCCGTAGGTGTAGCTCTCCGAGTCGAGGCGGGCTCCCGGATACCGGTTCCAGTGCCACACGCCGCCGACCCCCTGGCCGGCCTCCAGCAGCCGGGCGGAGAGTCCCGCGTCGAGGGCCCGCTTCAGCTGATGGATCCCGGTGACACCGGCACCGATGACCAGCAGGTCGACATCGGCGTCCACCGTGGCCCGGCTCTCGTCCCCTGCAGGGACTGCCAATGCACTCACCCCCTGCGCGGATCGCCGGCCGTCAGCCTGGTGGTGAAGCCCCAGGGAATGCCGAGGCCGGTCGCCGCGTCGGTGACGAGCGTGTCGCTCGTGCGCGTGCGTACCCCCACGCCCTGCGCGTCGAGATGGCGTGCGACGCGGTCGAGGTCGGCGACCTGCCAGGTGATCGAGTGGTACGTGTCGTTCGGCGCCCCGGTGGCCCAGTCGGCGTTTGCCGGAGTGCCGTCGTCGGGGACCGCGTACTCGAAGACCGCGTCGGCCAGATGGACGTACGTGCTCTGCGCGCCCAGCACCTCGTTGCGTCCCGTGTGGAAGACCGTCCCGCCCAGGCCGTCGACCACCACGCGCAGGGCCCGGTCGACGCGGTCGGTGAGCACGGTGTGGTGCGAGCAGCGCTCGATGCCGAGCGGGTCGTCCTCGGACACCGGCGGCAGCTCCCAGTCCGGGGCCAGCCGGTGGTCCAGCGGGAACGGGGTCTGCGGCAGGAACTCGTAGCGCAGGCCCGCGTCCTCGGGAACCGTGAAGAAGATCGGCATCGGGGAGTTGGGCGCGGTCGGGGGATCGTCGCCCTCGGCGACCTCGTCGAGCTGACCGACCATGCCGATGCCTAGCCCCTTCAGCGCGCGATAGGCGTCGGCGATCCCGTCGACGTTCCAGCCGAACCCCTTCAGGTGCGGCTTGTCGTCCGAGGCGTAGCGCTGGACGCCCTGGAGCACGTAGCGCTTCGGGTCGATCGTGTCGAACAGGACGTCGTTGATCGGCGTGAACGTCGAGTAGTCGGTCGGATAGCCCTCACTGACGGGGGCGCCCCGCATCATCTCGGCCATCGGCCGGCTGGGCCGCCCGAAGACGCGCTCGAACCACGCCTCGGCCTCACGGAGATCGGTCACATGATGGCTGGGGTGGTACAGCCGGGTCACACGAAAGCCGCCGTCGGTCATGGCGGTCCTCCCTCTCTCAGGTCTGTCGTACGAGCCGTGCGGGGCCGGTGGTCACCAGGCGACGGGCAGTTCGTAGATGCCGTAGGCCTGCGAGTCCTCCTTGAACGCCAGTTCCTCCAGACCGGCCGCCAGCCGCAACGTGGGAACGCGGCGGAACAGGGTGCCGAAGACCACCTGGAGTACGATGCGGGCCAGCTGCTGTCCGACGCACTGGTGGGGGCCCCAGCCGAACGCGAGATGATGGCCCGCGGGGCGGTCCAGGGTCAGCACCTCGGGGTCGGGGAACGCCTCGGGGTCCCAGTTCGCCGCCGGCAGACTGGCGATGACCCCCTCACCCGCGCGGATCGTCACCCCCTCGAACTCGACGTCCTCGACGACCGCCCGGCGGGCCAGCAGATGGGCGATGGTCAGATAGCGCAGCAGTTCCTCGACGGCCTTCGCCACGTAGTCGGGGTCACCGGAGTTCTCGCGCAGGGCGGCGAGCTGGTCCGGGTTCTGGAGCAGCAGCGCCGTCCCCAGCGTGATCATGTTGGCGCTCGTGTCGTGGCCCGCGACCAGCAGGATGTGGCCGAGCGGCGCGGCTTCCTCCAGCGAGAGCTCACCGGCCTTGATCCGCGCTCCCAGGTCGGAGAGCACGTCCTCGGCCGGGTCGTCCATCTTGGCCTCGATGAGCCGGGCGATGTACGCGCGCAGCGTGCTCCCCGTGGCCGCGTTCTCCTCGGGAGTCTTGTTCACCGCGTTGGTGACGCCGGCGTGCTTCTGGAAGAAGGCGTGGTCCTCGTACGG
Source organism: Streptomyces sp. GbtcB6 (assembly GCF_019091475.1). NCBI lineage: Bacteria > Bacillati > Actinomycetota > Actinomycetes > Kitasatosporales > Streptomycetaceae > Streptomyces > Streptomyces sp. GbtcB6. Next base: position 4,400 of record NZ_JAGXJL010000096.1, read on the forward strand.
CACCCCGAGCAGCTCGCAGATCATCAGCGACGGCAGCGGCAGGGAGAGCGCCTCGTTCAGCTCGGTCGGGTTGGGGCCGTCCAGCATCCTGTCGATGAGGTCGTCGGTGATCCGCTGGATCGCCGGCTGGAGCTTCCGCATCCGGTTGCGGGTGAAGGAACTGGTCAGCATCCTCCGCCAGCGGGTGTGCTCGGCGCCGTCGGTGTTGTTGATCGACGGCTGCATCTCGCCCGCGTGCGCCTTCATGGCCGCGGTGGTGTGCGGGTATCCCGGCGCGCCGATGTTCGCGCTCATCCTCGGATCGGCGAGGATCGCGCGCTGGGCGGCGTGGGTGAGGACCAGCCACGGGGTGGTGCCGTCCCAGCTGCGCACGCGCATCACCGGCTTGCCGGCGTCACGGAGCCCCAGCAGGTCGGGCGGGGGAGCGAAGGGGCAGGTGCCCGACCTCGGCGCCGGGAACTGCGGCGGTTCCTCCGTCGCTTCGGTGTCCGTCACGGTCTCTGTCATGGTCGTCCCTTGCCTGTGGCGTTGTTCGTGGCCTTGTGCGTGGCCGCTCAGACGAAGTAGCGGCCGCCGTTGACGCTGAGGGTCTGACCCGTCACGTATCCGGCCTCGTCGGAGGCGAGGTAGGCGACCGCGTAGGCGATCTCGTCGGGGCGCCCGGCCCGTTTCATGGGCATGGTCGCGCCCAGCGCGTCGGGGTCGAATCCCTCCCGGAGCAGGGGAGTGTCGATGAGGCTCGGCGCCACGTTGTTGACGGTGATGCGGGTGTCGGCGAACTCGAGGGCGAGCGCCTTGGTCAGACCGATCACCCCGCCCTTGGACGCCGCGTAGTGGGACACCGCGGGACCGCCGGTCTGGGCGGACGAGGACGAGATGTTGACGATGCGTCCGTGCCCCGCCGTCAGCATGTCGGGTACGAGGGCTCGCGTGACCAGGAAGGGGCCTTTGAGGTTGATCCGGATCATCCGGTCCCAGGTCTCCTCGGTGAGATCCGGGAACGGCACGTAGTTGGTGATACCGGCGTTGTTGACCAGGATCGTGACCGGGCCGAGTTCCGCGTGCGTCTGCTCCGCCGCGGCCGCGACGGCCGAGGCATCGGCCGCGTCGCCGACGACCGCCACCGCCTTGCCGCCCGCCTCGCCGATCGCGTCGGCCGTCTCGTGCGCCCCCGTGCCGTCCAGGTCCCACACGGCGACCGTCGCGCCCTGGGCGGCGAGCACCAGGGCGATCGCCCGTCCGATACCCCGGCCGCCACCGGTGACGACCGCGTTTCTTCCGTTCAGTGACGTCATTCAGGACTCCAGGTAGGTGCTACTGCTTCGGTTCCGCGGGGATGTCATCCCTCGCCGCGCCGGGTGCCGGACCCAGTGCCTTCCGGGCGGCCTTTCGCGCGGCCACGGCCCGGGGGAAGCCCGCGTATCCGGCGGAGTGGTACAGGACTTCGGCGATCTCGTCCTCGGTCAGCCCGTTGATCAGCCCTATCCGGACATGGCTTCCGAGTTCGTCCTCGGCGCCCAGTGCGATCAGGATCCCCAGCGTGACCAGGCTGCGGTCCCGTCGTGCCAGACCCTCGCGCGCCCAGAGCTCGGCCCAGACGCTGACCAGGCCGATCTCCACGAGGTCCGCGCCCACACCCTCGTCACGCAGGTCCGCGTCCTCGGCGAGGGGGGTGTTGACGACCGAGGACATCGTTCGGAGTCCGAGTCCGCGCAACTCGGCCGCTGCCGTGGGATTTACGGGGGATTCTCCGTGCGTCCCGCTCACCGGGACGGACTTTCTGTTGCCTGCACTCGCCACACCCTTCTCTGATGGTTCGGCACTCCGGGCCGTCCGTGGCCATCGGGTGACGTATTCAGATTGGTGAAATTAGCTAGCTGATTGAACCGTATGCGAAGGGCGGTGGATACGGCAATGCCCTGGACGCCGACTCGTCGCCATGGGGCGGTCATGGTGCCCTCGGCCTGGCATCAGTGCAGGTCAGAACCTTGGCGGCAGGAGCTTCGACAAAAGGGATGTGTCGGGAGCAAGGACCAGTCCGTGGTGTAGCGGGCTACACCACGGATACGGGAGGGCGCTCCCTCGTGGCTCCGGTCGCCGCACGGAAGGGTGAGGTGTGGAGACGGACGCCTCCCTGAATCCACCGTGAACAGGGCGGACTTTCCCATGTCGAGGCGGTTCCGGCTCCACGCGCATTTCCGGAACCGCTGATGTGGAGGCTTCCCTCGTCATGGCAACTGTCCTGTATCACCTGGGCCGTGCGGCCTTTCGCTGGCGATGGTTCGTCGTCGTCCTGTGGGTGGCGGTGCTGGGCGCCGTCGGATTCGCCGCGTCCAAGGCACCCGCAGCCGCCGACGAAGGCTTCACGATGCCCGGGATCGAGTCCCAGAAGGCGTTCGACCTGATGGAGCAGCGCTTCCCGGGGACCACGGCCGACGGGGCGAGCGCGCGCATCGTGTTCATCGCCCCGAGCGGGGAGAAGGTGACCGCGGCCGGCAACCGGGCCGCGATCGAGAAGCTCGTCGACGAGGCGGCCGACGGCTCACAGGTCGCCGCCGCTGTCGACCCCTTCCAGGCCAAGGCCGTCAGCGAGGACGGTACGACGGCGTACGCGACCGTCTCCTTCAAGGCGACGGCCGACGACCTCACCGACGCCAGCAAGAAGCACCTGGAGTCCGCCATCGACGTGGCCCGGCAGGCGGGTCTGCGGGTGGAGGTCGGCGGCGACGCGCTGGCGACTCAGCCGGCGGCCGGCGGACCGGCCGAAGTGATCGGCATCGCCGTCGCCGCCGTCGTCCTGCTGATCACGTTCGGATCCCTCGCCGCCGCCGGTCTGCCGCTGCTGGCCGCGATCATCGGCGTGGCCGTCGGCATGACCGGGATCATGGCCCTGTCCCAGACCTTCGGACTGTCGGAGAACACCGGCACACTCGCCACCATGCTGGGCCTGGCCTGCGGCATCGACTACGCCCTGTTCGTCGTCTCCCGCTACCGCGAGGAACGCGCCAAGGGCCGCGTACCCCGGGAGGCGGCGGGTCTCGCCGCCGGCACGGCCGGCTCCGCGGTCGTCTTCGCCGGGCTCACCGTCGTCATCGCGCTGGCCGGGCTCTGGGTCGTGGGTATCCCGATGCTCACCAAGATGGGGCTGGCCGCCGCCGGCGCCGTCCTCGTCGCCGTGCTGATCTGCCTGACCCTGGTCCCGGCGGTCCTGGGCTTCTGGCCGAACGCCGTGCTCTCGCGCGGCGCCCGCAAGAACTCCAGGCGGTACCGCAGGAAGCAGCGGAAGACCGACAACGGCGGCTCGCGCTGGGCCAGAGCCGTCGTCCGCCTGCCCCTACCGGTGCTTCTGCTGGGCGTCGTGGGCCTGGGCGCGGTCGCCACGCCGGTGATGGACCTTCAGCTCGGCATGCCGGGCGACGAGGCCAAGCCCACCTCCACCACCGAGCGCCGCGCCTACGACGCGCTCGCCGAGGGTTTCGGCCCCGGCTTCAACGGCCCCCTGACGATCGTCGTCGACGCCAAGGGTTCCGACGACCCGAAGGCGGACGTGGCCACGATCACGAAGGACATCGCCAACACCACGGGCGTCGTCTCCGTCTCGGCCGCCCGCTTCAACCAGGCCGGTGACACCGCGGTGTTCTCCGCCACGCCCGCCACGAGCCCGACCGACCAGAAGACCAAGGACCTCGTCAAGACCATCCGTGACGAGCGCCCCGGCATCGAGAAGGACGCGGGCGTCTCCTTCGAGGTGACCGGCAAGACCGCCCTCGACATCGACGTCGCCGAGAAGGTGCAGGCCTCGCTGGTGCCGTATCTCGCGGTGGTGGTCTCGCTCGCCGTCGTGCTCCTGCTGCTGGTCTTCCGCTCCCTGCTGGTGCCTCTGAAGGCGGCCTTCGGGTTCCTGCTCTCCGTCCTCGCGGCCCTCGGCGCGGTCGTCGCGGTCTTCCAGCAGGGTCACGGCGCGGACCTCCTGGGCGTGGAGTCCACCGGCCCGATCATGAGCATGATGCCGATCTTCCTGGTGGGCATCGTCTTCGGCCTGGCGATGGACTACGAGGTCTTCCTGGTCTCGCGGATGCGTGAGGCCTACGTCCACGGCGAGGAGCCCAAGCAGGCGATCGTCTCGGGCTTCCGCCACAGCGCCCGCGTGGTCGTGGCCGCGGCGCTGATCATGATCGCGGTGTTCTCCGGCTTCATCGGCGCCGACGAGTCGATGATCAAGATGATCGGTTTCGGGCTGGCCGTCGCGGTCCTCTTCGACGCGTTCGTCGTCCGTATGGCGATCGTCCCGGCCATCCTCGCCCTGCTCGGCCACAAGGCCTGGTACCTGCCGAAGTGGCTGGCCCGGCTGCTGCCGAACATCGATGTCGAGGGCGAGAAACTGAGCCGAAAGGTGCCCGTCCCGACCGCTGGGACGACCGACGAGTCGCCCTCCGCGGAGCCTGTCGGGGCCCGCTGAGCCGGGGAGGGGCCGCCTGCTCGCGGGGCCCCTCCGCTGCTTCACCGGCGACTCGTGCACCGCCGGCCGGGATCCACGCCCACAGTGGAACCCGGCCGGTCACGTCCGTTCCGAACGCGACCGCACGGCAACCCCCTTGGGCGGCCACGGCATGCGCCGTGCGGTGCCGCGCGCGGTGAGGTCGTCCCTCCGGACGTTCAGGCCTGCGGTGTGTGGGCCAGGTAGGCAAGGACGGCGAGGACCCGGCGGTGGCCGCTGTCGCTCTGCGGCAGGCCCAGCTTCAGGAAGACGTTGCCGATGTGCTTGTGGACGGCACGTTCGGTGACGACCAGAGTCCGGGCGATGGTCGCGTTGTCATGGCCCTCCGCCATCAGCTTCAGTACCTCCCGCTCGCGCGGGGTGAGCGAGTCCAGCGGCGAGTTCCTGCGCCGGGTGAGCAGCTCGGCGACGACCTCCGGGTCCAGTGCGGTGCCGCCCGCCGCGACCCGCTCCAGCGCGTCGAGGAACTCGTCGACCCGGCCCACCCGGTCCTTGAGGAGATAGCCGATCCCGTTGGTGCCGCCGCCCAGGAGTTCGGCGGCGTACGACTCCTCGACGTACTGCGAGAGCACCAGCACCGGCAGGCCGGGAATCGCCTGCCGCGCTTCGAGCGCGGCGCGCAGACCCTCGTCCCTGAAAGCGGGCGGCATCCGGACGTCGAGCAGGGCGATGTCCGGCCGGTGTGCCAGCAGCGCGGGCATGATCTCGGGGCCGCTGCCGGCGACGGCGGCGACCTCGTGCCCGGCCGAGGTCAGCAGGAGGACCAGACCCTCCCGCAGGAGGGCGTTGTCCTCGGCGATCACCACACGCACGGCAGCTCCACTTCGATCACGGTCGGGCCCCCGACGGGGCTGGACACCTTCATGGTTCCGTCGAGAGCGGCGACCCGGCGCCGCATGCCGGGCAGCCCCGAGCCGGCGGCCTCGTCGGCACCACCGCGGCCCTCGTCCCGGACCCGGACGCGCAGCCCGCGCCGGGCCCGGACCAGCCGGACCTCGGCGCGGGTGACCCCGCTGTACTTGGCCACGTTGGTGAGCGCCTCGGCCACCACGAAATAGGCCGCCGCCTCCACGGCCGCGGGCGCCCGCACCCCTTGGTCCAGGCCGCCGTCGTCCAGGGCGACCTCCAGTCCGCTGCTCGCCGCCAGCGCCCGCAGCGCGCCGGCCAGGCCGCGGTCGGTCAGGATCGGCGGATGAATGCCGCGTACGACGTTCCGCAGCTCCGCCAGCGCCTTCTCGGCCTGTGCCTGGGCCTCGTCCAGCAGCTTGAGCGCGGTCTCCGGGTCACGGCCGTAGGCGCGTTTGGCGAGCCCGATCCGCATGGACAGCGCCACGAGTTGAGCTTGCGCCCCGTCGTGCAGATCGCGTTCGATGCGGCGCAGTTCGGCGCCGTGCGCGGCGATCGCGTCGGCCCGGGTCTGCGCCAGCCGCTCCACCCGGGCCGTCAGCAGCGCCTCCGGGGACGGCTTGAGCAGGGCGGTCGACCAGTCGGCCTCCAGGTCCGCGAGCCGCACGATCAGCGGCAGCACGATCGCCTCCCGGCGCAGCAGGCCGCACCATACGGCGTCGACGACCAGTCCGACCGGCCACAGCGGCACAGCGAGGGCGAGCAGGGCGCCGTAGAACCAGTAGGCCACCATCCAGCGCAGATCCCTGCGGGTGCCGGGATCCCGTACCGCGGTGGCCACCCGCTCGCGCACCGTGCCGGTCAGGGGGCGGTACACCTCGGGGATCTTCACGCCGGTCCAGTCGGCGGTGAGGTTCCGCTTGGCCCCCGCGATCCGCCGGACGAGCAGGACCGTCTCGGGCAGCAGCCAGGCGCCGACCACGGCCAACGTACCGACGGCGGTGATCAGCAGCACGGTGATGAAGATCCACGTGCCGAACGCCATGAGCGCCGTCAGAAAGAGGTGGGCTGTGGCCCTCCCGGCGCGCTGCACCGATTTCCACATGGCAGGAAGCTAAATGATGTAGTTGAGTGAGGCAAATATCGCTGCCCGGTGCGGTCCGGGGGTGTAGCGGGCTACACCCTCGGTTCGGGAGTCCGCGCCCGTGTCCCGACAGGTGAACGACGGAATCGTGGGAGGCCCAGACCACGAGAGCTCCGAGCTCCCCGCACCAGAGGAATGCGATGAAGCCGAAGTCGCTGTTCGCCACCCTGAAGTCGTTCGTCGCCGACCTGCTGCTCTGGTCGTTCTTCGTGGCCGGCATGGCCGCTTCCATAGGGGCCGGCACGGTTCTGGACGGCACGGACAAGAACGTCGCCACGATCGCCGGCGCCGCCGTGTCGCTGCTGACGGGTACACGCATCGCGAAGAAGCCCAGGATCAAGGCGTTCCTGTCGACACGGCCGGTGCTGTGGTTCCTGTTCCTGTTCAACGGCGTCGTGGCCGTGGCCTCCTACTTCCTCATCGACGGTGTGAAGGGCATGGCGACCGCCGCCGCGATGGGCCTGGTCGCGCTGGGAGCGCTCGGAGGACTGGTGACAGGCCGCCACAGGGTCAGGGGCGAAGCCGCTCGGCTCGTACCGGACACCCGCGTCACCAGCAGGTAGGGACCGGAGCCCGGTCCTGGCATTGCGATCCGCCACCCGCGTTCACCCGGCTACTGGCTCCACCGGCTCCACCAACACGCACCGGACGGTCCGAGGAAGGGATACACCCATGACCGCACGCCGCCGCCATCGCGTCACTGCTGTCGCCACCGCCGCAGCCGCTGTCGCGCTGACCGCGACACTCGCCGCAGGCTGCGAGTTCGACGACTCGCTGGACTGCCTCTCCAGCGCCGACACCATCGCCGACAGCGTCACCGCCATCCACACGGCGGGTGCGGACGCGATCGAGGATCCCACGCGGACCCAGGAGTCCATCGACACCATCGAGAAGAATCTCGACAAGATCAACGACAGCACGGACGACAACAAGGTCGACGATGCGGTCGATGACCTGAACAAGGCCATCGCGAACTACAACAAGGCCATCCTGAACGGCGACACCGACCCGGACAGCAGCAAGATCGACGCGGCGGCCGATCAGCTGAAGGACATCTGCACGTCGTGAACGGGTGCCCCGGACCCGGCCGCCTGCGAGACACTCGTCCTCAGTGACAGGTGTCTTCAATGAGGAGTGACGCATGACCACGGTAGGTATCGCCACCGGCGCCGCCAGCGGGACGGGAGAGGCATGCGCCAGGCGCCTCGCCGACGTGGTGGATGTGCTGTTGCTCGCCGACGGGAACGAAGCGGCTGTGGCCGCGGTCGCGAAGGACCTGTCCGGCCACGGGAAGCGGGCTCTCGTCGAGCCCTTCGCGGTCGATGTCACAGACCGGGAGGACCTCGTCCGGCTCGCCGACCGAGTCAGGGCGGCCGGCACGCTCCGGGCCGTCGCGCACGCCTACAGCATCCCGCCCGAGGAAACCGACTGGCGCCGGATCATCGAGGCCGACTTCGTCGCGGCGGCGCTGCTCACCGAGACGCTCCGGCCACTCGCCACCGCCGGTACGGCGTTCGTCTACCTGGCCTCCGTGTCTCCGCTGATCGCGCACATCGAGCCCGACCCGGCGGTGGCGGCCGTCCTGGACGATCCGTTGCAGGAGGACTTCCTCGACCGTTTCCGGGAGGTGGTCGGTCCCGCAGTCGAGGATCCGGCCTGGGCGTACCCGTGGGCCACGTACGGCGTGCACCGCCTGACCCGCGCGGAGGCCGTACGGTTCGGCTCCGTGGGCGCCCGCGTGTGCTCGCTGTCGCCGGGTGCGATCGACACCCCGGAGACTCGGCTGGAGGCGGCACGGTACGCGTCGATTCGACAGCTCATCGAGCGCACGCCACTGGGCCGCGTCGGCCGGTACGAGGAGGTCGCCGCCGTCGCGGCTTTCCTGCTGTCGGACGAGGCGAGCTTCGTGAACGGCGTCGACATCGTCGTCGACGGCGGCCTGTGCGCCTCGCTGCGGGAGGACTGACACCGCAGGAGGCGCGCTACGACGGGTGCATGACGACCGGTGCGGGACGACGCGTCCCGCACCCGTCGTCCCGGCTTCCGCGGGGGGCACTCGACGGGGCGACCGGCGCGCCTGTCATCGGCCGGCGGTGGCCTCCCACTCGGCCTCGGGGTCGAGTGGGAGGCCGGGCTGGTCGCGCTTGAACTCCTGTGCCTGCTTCTCGACCTTGGGCAGGGCGTGATCAGGCGCGCCGAAGCCGCGGAACAGGGTCGCGCAGTACTCATGGGACAGGAACTGCGCATCCCACTGCCCGTCCGGCTTCACCCACTGGTACGTGTGGTTGTGCAGGTTGAGGAACTGGAGGGTGGCCAACCGGGGCGACATGGTGCGGAACATGCCCTGCTCCATGGCCTGCGAGAGCAGGTCCGAGATCAACTGCTCGAAGTCGGAACGCTGGGCGAGCAGGGTCTTGAGCTCGTCGCCGCTGAGACTGCGATAGTCGTGTTCGTAGACCCAGATGTGGTCGAGCCTGCGAAAGATGATCGTCAGAAGCGACTCCGACAGCAGACGCAGGCGCAGCAGCGGGTCCATGTCGAGGTCCGCGATCTGCCGCGCGCGGGACAGCAACGGCCCCATGACCCGCGACTGGATTTCGACCAGCAGGTTCTCTTTCGAGCCGATGTAGTAGTACAGGGCTCCCTTGGCCAGACCGACCGCGCGCCCCAGGTCGTTGATGGAGGTCGCGGCGTACCCTTGCTGAGCGAACAGGGAAGCCGCGATGTCAATGATCTTCTGGCGTCTGACCTCGAAGCCCGGTCCATGGCCTGGCGGTCGTGGCATGGATTCACTCCCCGCGTGATGTGGCGACATGTCGATGGGGATCGACTCCCGTGCCCACGTCGGATGCCTTTCGGTATATCCGGGGGAAGCGGACCACGGGGCGCCGCTTGCTTTTACTGGACCAATCGGTACATTAAACCATGGAAACCCGTCGCCCCAAGCCCGCACCGTCTGTCGGGGCATGGCAACGGCGCGCCGGGCCCACGGGGCCAGTGCTCCGGCGCGCCGGCATCGGCTCCGGACGCGTGGACGACCTGGCGTAAATGTACCGCCGCAGGTGACGCCTCCGACGGTTCGAGGACCGGGTATCCGAACTCCACGGACCCTGCGAGGCGACGAAGTTCCCCGGTTTCCCGCATCTGTCGACGGGTCAGCAGGTCCGCCGCGGGCCACTTTGTGCGTCCGCCGTGGGCCCGGCCGCTCGGGCAGGACTGGTCGGGCCCACGGCGGACCCCGGTCGAGTCCGTGGTTCAGACGGTCGCGACCGGTGTCAGCGGACTGCCCTGGGTGCCGGGCAGGTTCAGCGGGGGAGCCGTCAACAGGAACCTGCTGCGGCCGTGCTCGCGCAGCCAGCCGGCCAGCTCGTGCAGGTACCACAGTTCGCCGAGGGGGACGCCCAGCTTGAACAGGCACAGGTGGTGGATCGGCAACAGCGTGTGCGGGCCCTGGGCCTGTGTGACAGCCACTCCTTCGACGGCGTAGTTGTCCGCCACCAGTGCCGAGATCTGCGACTCGGTGATCCACTCGAGCAGCGCCGGGTCGTCGGCGTCCAGGTAAGCGGCGGTCTGATGGATCGCCACGGGGTCGGGGTTCTTGCCCCAGGCGAGGATCTGGGTGGCGAAACCGGTGTGCAGCAGCAGCATGTCGCCGGGTTCGACGACGACGTTGTCCGCGGCCATGATGTCCTGAAGCGTCTTGAAGTTCACCGCCTGGTAGCCCGTGCCCAGGTGGTGTGCCAGGTCGACCAGGACTCCCCGGCCCTGCACGCCGTGCTCCGCCATGTGTTCCAGGCCCAGGTGTCGGGCGTGGCTGAGACTCCCGCTGCCGTCGCCCTTGACGTCCTCCTGCGGTCCGACGATGTCGGTGCCCGCGCGGTATCCGTTGTAGTAGACGGGCTCGGCCACCCCGTCGCCGTCGGTGTCGAACTCGGCGCCCTGATGGGCGAGGGAGTCCCACTGGGTCGAGTACTGCAGCCAGAGGGTGACCACGTCGTCGGACCACACGTCGATGAGATCGGGTGAGATCTGTTCACGTGCGACGACGTTGTAGAAGACGTCCTGCTTGTGCGCCAGATCCTCGGTGGGCCGCAGAATCGGCGGATAGCGTCGCTGGTTCATGGCCGAGCCGCCGGGATAGTCGAGCGGCAGGCTCAGGCTGAAGCTGATTCCGTGCTCGACCTCACGCACGCCCTGGAGGACTTTCTCGGAGGTCAGCAGGTTGATGCGGCCCAGCTCGTCGTCGTCACCCCAGTCGCCCCACGTCGAGCCCGGCGGACGCTGCTTCCAACGCTTCGTCACGATTACGCCTCCTTCGGCGACAGTCCCGGTGACAGCCGTGGGCATGCTATTCAGATTGTACCGATCGGTCAATGACTTGGGTTTAATGCGAATGGCCTCTCCCTTTTCCCTCCATCGCAGTAATAGACTGAGTGGTCGAAAGAAGTGGTGGGGTGCTGCTGCCGAGCGCAGGCCCGTCCGACCTTGGAGAGAGAATGAGCGAAGCCACACAGGCGTGGGTCGCGGAGGGTGTGCGCGCCGTGATCGGGGCCCACGCCCAGGCCCAGGACGCCGGCCGTACCGATGAGGTCGTCGCGTTGTACACGCCCGACGGCGTTCTCGAGGTGCCCGGCATGGATCCCGTCGAGGGTCACGACGGGATCCGGGAGGCCTTCAAGGGCTGGGCCCCGACACGGCCGCAGCTGCACGTCGTGACCAATACCGTCGTCACCTCCGCCGCCGAGGACGAGGCCACGGCGGTGAGCGACGTGGCCTTCTTCCTGCGCGCGGAGCCGGGCTGGGCACCACAGCTCGTGGGCCGCTACGACGACACCTTCCGCCGCGTCGACGGCACGTGGCTGTTGCACCGTCGCCGGACCACCTACCAGGCCTAGCTTCCCGCCTCGACCCACTCCGCCCGTCGAATCCGCCCTGGGAGAGAAGAAGACAGATGACCATTTCCGCCGAAGCAGCCCTGGCCGGTGTACAGACCGCCATCGCCGCCTACGCCCACGCCATCGACGCGGGCCGCACCGAGGCCATCCCCGACCTGTTCACCGAGGACGGCGTCGCCGAGATCACCGGTCAGGGCACCTTCGAGGGCCGGGAAGCCATCGGCAAGGCCTACGCGGCGTTCGCGCCGCAGGCTCCGCAGCTGCACCTCGTCGGCAACACCCTCCTGACCTCCCCTCCCGGAGACGAGGTCACCGCCAGCAGCAACCTGGTGTTCTTCGTCCGGGGTGAGGAGGGCTGGGCCGTCCAACTCGTCGGGACCTACGAGGACACCCTGGTCCGCGTGGGTGACGTGTGGAAGTTCCGCAGGCGGGTCACCACCTTCAAGTAGCCCCGCCCGCAGAACGGCCGTGCGGCCGGTCGCCACTCGTCCGGATCGGCCGCACGGCAGCGGTGTTCCCTTGACCGACCTGGCCACTGATCGACTCCCTGGCGACGCGGCCTGCGGCGTTGTGCGGGCGGCAGTCAGGAAGGGACGGGGACCGCGATCGTGTGTGGATTGCGGAGCTGTGTCTCCAGCCCCGCCGGGCGGTCGTGACGCCGCAACACCGCGCCTGTGCGTTTCCGCTCGGCGAAGACCCACAGGCGCAGCACGGCGAATCGCCCGATGCCCGCGAGCCCGGAGGCGCTGAGGTAGACGACCTGCTCCCACATCACCCCGGCGGACGGCCGCACGGTGTGCAGTACGAGCACCGCGGCCGAGGTCAGGGCGTAGGCGGCGGTGGCCGACCCGGCCGACTGCCAGTGCTGCCGCCACCCGGCACGCCGCCCGGTCCCGAAGGTGAAGCGTGCGTGGAGCTCCGTGCACAGGAGGGTCGTCGCGACCGTCACCAGCGCGTTCGCCACCGCCCAGGGCATCGAGAGGGCAAGCAGCGTCACGGCTGGGCCGGAGGCGAGACCGACACCTCCGCCACAGGCCACGAACCGGACGAACGAAGCCAGCGGTCCAGGAGTGTCCGGAGACCGGCGCGGCACCGGCACGAACGACGCTGTCCGTGCCGTCACCGGCTTCGACGGGAGCGTCGGGGTCATGGCGTTTTCCTTCCGGACGGGGCGTTGCGAACCGCGGTGAGCGGCTGGCTTCAACGATCCCGTCGCCCGCCGATCCGAACGAGGACGTGGGCTCCCCGACCGGAGGTGTAGCCGGCTCCACCGAGGCAGATGAGGTCCGGGGCCGAAGACCGGCACTTGTCCCTGTCGACCGATCGAACCGCCGGGCGAACGCGTGCACGGCAGACCGACCGCCGGACCGTGCATCATGTGCGGTGCTGGTGGCGGCGCCGCAAGAGAGGACCGCGGATGAAGGCGCTCGGGAACGACGCGGCGGCCGGTACGGCGACGATGCGAACGGGCCGGCCACGCGCGACGTCGCGCGCCGTACTCGAACGACTGGGGTTCGAACTGTTCGCGCGGCAGGGATTCGACGGCACGACGGTCGACGACATCGCCGAGGCGGCGGGTATCGGCCGGCGCACCTTCTTCCGCTCCTTCGCCTCCAAGAACGACCTCGTGTGGGGCGACTTCGAGAAGCAACTGGCCAGGTTCGAGGCCCCGCTTGCGGCGGCTGATCCGGATGTGCCGATGATGGACGCGTTGCGCAAGGCGGTCGTCGAGTTCAACCGGTTCGACCCCGCGGTCGTGCCCTGGCACCGGCAGCGTATGACGCTCATCCTGCGGGTGCCGACACTGCAGGCGGACTCGGCCGTGCGCTACGCGTCGTGGCGAGCGCTCGTCACCGAGTTCGCCGCGCGGCGCCTGAACCGGCCCGTGTCCGACCTGCTGCCCCGGCTGATCGGCAGTACCGTCCTGGCCGCGTGTGTCGCCGCGTACGAGCAGTGGCTCGGCGACGAGGACGCCGACCTCTGCGGTCTGCTGGATCTGGCCATCCGTCAACTCGCCGCCGGATACGGGGAGTCGGCCCTTCGGGCGTAGTGCCGATCACGTCGCGGGGCCGGGTCCGCGGACGCCGAGGCGGTTCAGGCCAGACCGCGCCGCATGGCGTCGGCGACCACCTCGCCGACGAGGACGGCGGTGGCCGCCGGTCCCCGCAACGGGGGCGTCGGCAGGATCGAGGTGTCCGCTACCCGCAGGCCGTCGACACCGTGCACCCTGCCGTAGGGGTCGACCGCCGCCCGGGGATCGTCCGCGGGGCCCAGGGGGACCGTCCCACAGGTGTGATGCGCTGTACCGAGATGCCCGAGGATCCACTGGTCGAGCAGGAGGTCGTCCTCCAGCACCGCCGCCATCGGCTCGACGAGACCGCCGCAGACCTCCCCGAAGTCACTCGTGCCGGCCAACTCGGCGGTGGCCCGGACCGCTTCGCGCATGCGCCGCCGGTCCGCCGCGGTCGCCAGATAGCCGTAGGCGAGGCTCGGAGGTGTCGCGGGATCTGCGGAACGGGTGTGCATCCGGCCGCTCAGCCGCGGTGTCTGGACGGAGACGAGGAACGCCAGAGGCGCGCCGGGGACGGACACCTTCCCGCGGGTCAGCCCGGCCATGGGGACGAGGGACTGCAGGACCTCCAGGTCGCCCGGATGGCTCCCGTCCGAAGAGCTCAGGTGCAGGAGTCCGCCGAGCCATGAGCCGGAGGGCACCCCCATGGGGCGCCGGGGCACCCACTCCAGGACCACCTGGGGGTGGTCGCCGAACCTGGCTCCGACGGCGGGAGCGTCCCTGACGACGGCGATCCCGAGGGCCTCCAGGTCACGGCGCGGCCCGATGCCCGACAGGTGCAGCAGCTGGGGAGAGCGGAACGCCCCCGCGCAGAGCACGACTTCGCCGCCGCGGAGCACCCTGCGGCGCCCATGGCGCTCGACCTCCACGCCGGTGGCGCGGTTCCGTTCGACGATGACCCTGCGGACCGTACTGTCTCCTTCCACCCGGAGATTGGGGCGGTCCAAGGCACCCAGCAGGTAGCTGATGCCGGTGTTGACGCGTACTCCGTCCACGGCGTTGGACGGCACCGGGCCGAACCCCGGCGGAACCTGGGCGTTCTTGTCCGGCTCCTCGGGGAAGCCCAGCCGATGGGCGGCCGCCCGGAACGCGACGGCGGCGGGATGGCGGAGTTCCGAGCGACGGACGCGTACCGGCCCGCGGCCGCCGTGCAGCGCGTCGGCACCGTGGTCGAGGTCGGTCTCCAAGGCACGGAGAAACGGAAGCACCCGGTCGTACGACCAGACCGCGCCGCCCGCGTCCGCCCAGCGTGCGAAGTCGGCTCGCCGGGCGCGGACGAAGTACCCGCCGTTGACGGTGGTCGAGCCGCCGAGCCAGCGTCCCCGAACGACGGTGTACGGACGCGTCGGGGTGAGGTGTACGTCGTACGGCAGGACGGCCGGGTGACCTGGCTGTGCGCCGGGCACCAGCCGCGCGTCCAGCAACTCGGGTGCGAACGCCTCCAAAGCACGCGGTACCAGGCCTGCCTCCAGCACCAGCACGGTGCGGCCGGGGTCCTCGCTCAGCCGCGCCGCGAGCGCGGCCCCGCTGCCGCCGGCACCCACCACGATGACGTCCGCGCCGCGTGCCCCGTTGTTCCCGTGCTCCGTCCGCCTCATGGACACGTGATTGAAGACGTGCCGGCCTCTGCGCGCGGTGACGTGTCCCGCTGACCGGGACAGCCTCGGGTGCTCGGCGTACCGGTGACCTAGCGTCAGATGTGCCAGACGAGTCGGCGGTGCGGACCGCCCTGGTTTTGGCATCGAGTGCCATTAGGTTCCCCGCATCCGAGGGAGAGTCGCATGAACGAACTCCGCTCCACCGTGCCCGAAGAGGCGGCCTTCGACGCCGAGCCCGACCAGGACTGTGCTTCGCCACCGCTCATAGAAGCAGAGGACCTCCTGGAGGAGATCTCCATCGACGGTATGTGCGGCGTCTACTAGGCGTCGTCGGATGACACGGCTGGATCTCGACCGCGCCTGGGACCTGCATCCGCAGGTCTCGGTGCGCCCCGAACCCTTCGGTGCGCTGCTCTACCACTTCGGCACCCGGAGGCTGACCTTCCTCAAGGACCGCCGGCTGCTCGCGGTCGTACAGCACCTCGCCCACGCCCGGGCGGCCCGGGCCGCCTGCCTGGCCGCCGGCGTCGACGAGGGCGAACTGGCCCGTTACGGCCGTGCCCTGGCCGCACTCGCCGACGCGTCGATGCTCGTCGGAAGGATCACATGACCACCGCACCCACGGCCCTCGGGCCCACGCCCCGGACACCACGGCTGGTCGACCTGTTCGAGCACGGACTCGACGCCTCGATCTGCCTCACCTGGGAGCTGTGCTACGCCTGCAACCTGGCCTGCGCCCACTGCCTGTCCAGCTCCGGCCGACGCGATCCCCGGGAGCTGAGCACGGCGGAGGCCAAGGCGGTCATCGACGAACTGGAGGCCATGCAGGTCTTCTACGTCAACATCGGCGGCGGCGAGCCCACCGTCCGCCCCGACTTCTGGGAGCTCCTGGACTACGCCACGGCACACCACGTGGGGGTGAAGTTCTCCACCAACGGCGTCCGGATCACTCCCGAAACCGCCGGGCGTCTTGCCCGCAACGACTACGTGGACGTCCAGATCTCGCTCGACGGCGCGACGGCCGACGTCAACGACGCGGTACGCGGCCCCGGTTCGTACGCCACGGCGCTGCGGGCGCTGGAGCACCTCGCCTCCGCCGGAATGCGCAACTTCAAGATCTCCGTGGTCTGCACCCGGCACAACATCGCCCAGCTCGACGACTCCAAGGCCCTTGCCGACCGCTCCGGAGCCCAGCTGCGCCTGAC
>NZ_JAGXJL010000097.1:0-20633 GCF_019091475.1 Streptomyces sp. GbtcB6
GGTGGGTACTTCCGCTGGGCAGGCATGGACGCATCCTTCCAAGGATCAGCGCTCTCTACCGAACCCGGAGCGGTTCACCCCCCCAACGGATGGCCGTCTACGACCGCCGCGTCCAACACGCCCTCGACACACTCCGCCTCACCCTCACACCCGCCCCGGGACGCTACAGCCGCTACCTGAAACTCCTCGACGACCTCCTCCAACACGGCCCAGCGCACGCTGATGACTGGACTGCGCGCGACATCGACACCGCCCTGTACTGGACTGGCGGCAACCCGCTCCAGCCAATACCTGCCGCCGGATCTGCCCGAGCCGGTGCTTCAGGAGTTGAGGTGGCTCCTGGGGCAGGAAGAGATGCCGGCGGAGCTGAAGTCGACCGACTGGGAGTTTTGGGGGCGGCCCCTGGCAGGCCTTTGCCAGTGGTTCGGCGAGCCATTCGTTCGACGGGGCCGATGTTTCCCTGCTCGTCCGGGCCGAGGACAGGCCGAACCTCGACGGCAGCGAACCGTGGGCTCTGACCGTCCGATCGTGCGTCCATGAGGACGACTTTGGGGTGACGATGGATGTCGTCGGATGGCTTCTTCGGCATGCGACGACGCAGGGATGGGTCGGATTCGTCCGTGACTCCGGTTTGGGCAAGGTCCAGCATCTCGTGCGTCACGAGGACGGGTTCGATCTTGTCGATGTCCGCCCGCTCGGCCAGGCGAAGCGTGTGCCCGGGTCGCCGTCATAGGAGCCTCAGGCGGCGCGGAACAAGCTGGAAGGATCAGCCCGAGGATTTCTCGGTTCGGGCCCGGGTGGTGGAGAGGCGGTAGGAGGCGGTGCCGGTCTCGATGATGGTGCCGTTGAAGGTGAGGCGGTTTGAACTTCGTACTCAGCCGCCAGCGGGAGTGGCCGGGCTGGATCGTGCGTGCTGGCTATCGGCTCCGGGAACGCTATGCCCGCCCCGAGCCCGAACCCGAGGGCCAGCTGGAATAGAGAGGCGAAGAACCGCAGTCGGCGCTTGGCGCCCTCCACCTCTTACGGGTGGGCCCCTTGCACCGAAGTGGTCCAGTCCGGATCACCCGTGGATCTCTCACCATGAAGCGTGCTGTTCCATCTCTGCGTAGTAGTCGGCCTGCAGGTCGGCGTGACTTCGGTACCACCCCGTGGCAGACCCGAAGGACGGCCCGACGGCATAAATCCCTGTTGGCGCCGCGCGGATGCCGTACGGTAAGGACACCGACGCGGGGTGGAGCAGGTCGGTAGCTCGCTGGGCTCATAACCCAGAGGTCGCGTGGTTCAAATCCCGCCCCCGCTACCAACATCCGGCCCCCGGCGACATTTCGTCGCCGGGGGCCGGAGTCGTTCGGCAGCAGGGCTCCAGGTCGTACGCCGTCGCCAGACGTATCCGGGTGCCTTCGCACGTCAACGGCGCCGGCGTTGACCAGCGCCAAGATGTCCCACCGGGCGGTAGGTAGCGAGGCCGGCGTCAGGAACGAGGGGCGGGCCTGCCGGTGAGTGTGCGCGGCAGCGAGGTGAAGCGAGAGATCACGGCTTCAGCGCCACGGCTCCCAGCTGGGGTACGACCGCGGGCTCTTCGCCGGGCTCCGGCCGCCACAGCGAGCAGGACACGAGCCCGGGCTCCAGGAGCGTGAGCCCGTCGAAGTAGTGGGCGACCTCCTCGCTGCTGCGGGCGGTGACCGGCGGTTTGGCGTTGGCGTTCCAGAACTCCATCGCCTCAAGCTGGAGGTCGCCGCCGAGTTCGGGCTCCGTGGTGGGATGGGTCAGTACGAGGAAGCTGCCGGGGGACAGCGCCTCCACGAGCCGACGTGCGATGGCCCGCGCCTCGTCACCGTCAAGGACGAAGTTGAGGATGCCGAGCAGCATGAGTGCGGTGGGCTTGGTGAAGTCGAGTGTCCGTCCGGAGATGCGCAGAATGGTGTCCGGGTCGTGCACATCGGCGTCGATGTAGTCGGTGGCGCCTTCCGGGGCACCGGTCAGCAGGGCGCGGGCGTGCGCGAGCACGATGGGGTCATTGTCGACGTACACGATCCGCGACTCGGGGGCGATCCGCTGGGCGATCTCGTGGGTGTTCTCCAAGGCCGGCAGGCCGGTGCCGATGTCGAGGAACTGACGGATGCCGTGCTCCTCCGCCAGACAGCGCACGGCGCGGCCAAGGAACTCCCGGTCGGCGCGCGCGATGTCGCGGATGACGGGGATCATTCCGGCAACGTGATCGCCTACCTGCTGGTCGACCTTGTAGTTGTCCTTGCCGCCCTGCCAGTAGTTCCACACGCGAGCGTTGTGCGCCGTCCCAGTGTCGAGTCGCTGCACTGCGGCGCTGGCGCTCTGGTTCTCGCTCACGTCTTCCTCTCCTCACACGCCCAAAGACCGCGTGAAACAGGGCACTTGCGGTCACGGCTGCGCTATGGCACATCGGTGGGCGTCATTCTGCCGCACACCGCCATCGTCGTGTCCCGGAACAGGTGGGCCGGAGGAGACTTGGGTCTACGACGCTCTGCCTGCGGCTGTCGCCACTTGGGCCGGTCCGCCCCTGCCGGACGACTAGATCCACCAAGCGTCCTCGTGATCCGCTCCCGGCCGGCCAGCTGATACGGAACCCGGCTCACCCTGGGGAAGGTCGTGCACCCTTACAAGCCCTGACCACACAACAAGCCGCTGACCAGTACAAACCCGCGTCAGCTCTTTAGATGCCGGGCACCATCACCAACACCACACCGCTGTTATCAACGAACCCCGAACAATCACAGGCCAGACGCCCCATCACAACCGCCTCCAGCTTCCCGCAAGCGCCAAACTCCGTACCAGAGAATCCACAACATCCCAGCTCAAGCCACCCTCACCACACCAACTACGGACCCCGGAATCACACCCTGAGCGGGCCACGGGCACGACCTGCTCATACGTCGCAACCCTCAGCTCGTAGTTCGGGTCCATCGCGAAGATCTGTGCCGCGATGCCCAGCTCGAGCGGCAGCACACCGGGCAGGCTCAGTACGACAACGTGATGACGCAGAGGCACGGCCACATCATCGGAGATCATGGCCCAATCGTAGCGGAGGAGGGCCCACGGGCCACTGTTTGTGGACGGCGGCGGCAGCTTAGGTTCTGACCATGAACGATCCTCTGGTTGTACCAACTGGCGACATCGCCGAGGCAGCCCTCGCGATCCTGCACGAGACGGTGGACAAGCAGATTGCCGAACACAGCCTGCGCAGTTTCTACTTCGCACGGCTGACTGCTCAGCAAGAAGGCCTGCTCACCGATGCGGCATACGACGAGGGCCTGCTGTTCGCAGCCACGGTCATGCACGACCTCGGGCTGGGGACGCTTGCCGGGGGCAATGCCCGATTCGAGGTCGAAGGCGCGGACCTCGCCGCAAAGCTGCTGGCTGAGCACGGGGTCCCTGATGGTGACATCAGCCGGGTCTGGGAAGCCATCGCCCTGCACAGCTCGCTCGGCCTCGCCGACCGCATGGGCCTGCTGACCTACCTGACCCACAAGGGCGTCTTCACCGACGGTGGCCGCTTCACCGAGCTTTCCCCCGAGCTGCAGGAGCCCGTGCGGCTCGCCTACCCGCGGTCGCCCGATGACCGCTCGCTCCAGGTGGCCATCGTGAAGCACGCCCGAAAGTCTCCGAAGGCGGCGCCGCCCTTCTCCATCGCGGCTGAACTGCTCAGGCAAGCCGGCGGCTGACGGGAGCCAGAGGCAGGCCGGCGGTGCACACGAGTCGACCGAGGGCCGGGCGTTTCGATCGGTCGTGACCGGAGTCGACGGCCCGTCGGCGGCGATGTCATCGAGCATGGTGAGGGCTGTGGGTATGTGTCTGCCATCCGCTGGCCGCATGCCGATACCGCTCCGAAGGCTCCATGGCCCAACACAGCGCCAAGCCCCGAATCAACGAATCACCAGCGGCCCCCGCACTCGCCACCGGATAGTCAGAGCAGACCCTCGTTGACCGCCGCACGGCCGGACCGAGTTGCACCACCCCGAGGGACATGACCCGGGGTGATGGTCACGGTGAGGGACCGGTTGCGTAGCTCCTCGGCCAGGTAAGCCACTTCCACGGACGTGCCGACCAGGCCAACTTCCTTGAAGTCGGTGGCCATCCGTCGCGCCTCGCCCAACGAGAGGTGCTGCATCTCAGGCAGGGCCCGCAGGACGGGAACGAGGCTCACCTCTTGGTTCGTAAGGCGGAGCCGAGCGGCACCGTGTTCGGTCGGCAGCGCCTGCCTGATCTCATCAAGGGCCGAGCCTGTGTCTGTCTCGCACCATGCGTTCGGGCAGTCTTGACACTGCCCGTCAACGCCCCACTGCAACCGGCCCCGGTCGATGAACTGACCGACGTCGCGCACCAGCTCCCCACCGCAGCTCTCGCATTGCGATATAAGCCTCACTCCCTCAAAGAGCGTTTTGTCCTGGTGAGGTTGTTTGGTTCGAGGTTCAGGTGTTGCGCCAATGATCACGGCCGGGGCCGCGGCCCTGGCCGCCGCCGACGACGAGTCCGGTCCACTGTTCGAGGCCGCCCTGGCCCTTCCTCAAGCGGCCCGGTGGCCGTGGGTACGCGCACGCATCCAACTCGCCTACGGACAATGGCTGCGCCGCACACGCGACAGCCGCGCCCGCCCGCACCTCGACTCCGCATTCGACACGTTCGACCGGACCGGTGCAAAGGCGATGGCCGAGCGAGCCCGCAACGAACTGCGTGCCAGCGGCGTGGGCTCCGTCCGGGTGGACACATCGGCGTCCGCGCTGACCGCCGAGCAACGACAGAGCGCCGAACTGGCCGTCTTCGGCCTGAGCAACAAGCAGATCGGCGAACGGCTCTTCCTTTCTCACCGCACCGTCGGATCTCATCTGCTCCGGTTGTTTCCCAAGCTCGGCATCACCTCGCGCGCCGCTCTGAGCAGCGCCCTGAAGGCGATAAGGACGCTGGAGGAGCGCATCGAGGCCCATAGCGGCCACCCGCGGCCGGCGAAGCAACCCCAACGACAGAGCTCAGCCGTGGCTGCCGTCGGCTCGTGCAGACCTGCTGGCGCGGCAGTGCGGGGCCGGGAGCAAGGCGCCGGGGCGGTCCGCGGTGGCCGCAAGGACAAGCGTCTTCGGCAGCGACCACGACATCGGCGTCGTATGCGATCCGCTCGCCGTCGTGGCACGCCAACCGGCTCGGACCTGGGCCGCCTCGAACCTGCGCGGCCAGATGTGCACGGTAATGCAGTCACATGACAGATAGGGCACGGGCCGTGGGGGCCCTAGCCTCAGGGTTGGAAATTGGCCGGTCAGGGGCATGGCAACGCACGTACCACCACGCGTTGTCTCTCAGCAGTCCGGCCATGTCTGCGGCACTCACGACCGACCCATGGCCAGTCGAGATGGGAAGTGATCACCATCATCGGTTCACCCAACGCACTGTTGTGGCGTGGCATCCTCGCGGTTGCGTTCGGGCTGGTTTCGCTTGTGTGGCCCAGCATTACCGTGGGCACATTTGTCTACCTGTTCGCCTTCTACGCCTTCTTCGCCGCGGCGAACGACGCCGTTCGCGCGTTCAGCAGCAACCGGGCGGGGCCGGTCTTCGGCTGGCTGCTGCTGGCTCTGCTGTCTGCCGTGGGCGGGGCTGCCGCGCTGTTGTGGCCGGGCATCACGGCTCTGGCACTCACCCTCTGGATCGCCGGGTGGGCGCTGGTCACCGGCGCTGTCGAGATCGGCATGGCGTCCCAGGAGGGCGAGTCCGCCGGGGAGCGTGCGATGTTCATGCTGACCGGGCTGACATCCGTCGCGCTGGCGTTCGCGCTCTTCGTGCGACCGGACGTCGGCGCACTGTCCCTGGCGACGGTGTTCGGCCTGTTCAGCCTGATGTACGGGGCTTCGGGCATCGTCCTCTCGTTCCACCTGCGGCAGAGAGCGGCCTAGAGGCGAGCGTAGTGCGGGAGCGGCCCGTGCCGCGCGATATCCGCGACCCCACCGAATCAACCTCACGAGATGGGAAATACCATGGACAAGCTTTCGGACCAGCTCAGCCGGTTGGCGGACCGGACGAAGAACGTCGAGGACACGGCCACGGCTGCCAAGGCGAAGAACCGCGAGCAGCTGGAGACGAAGAAGGCCAGCCTCGAGGCGTCCCTGGACGCCGCTGGAGCCAAGGCCGACGATGCCAAGGCCCGGGCACAGAGTCAGATAAGTGATCTGCACGATTCGGTGGCGAAGCACTTCGCCGACCGCCGCGCGGCGATCGCCGAGCACAAGGCCGAACGCGACCTCAAGCGGGCCGAACGCCGCGCCGACGATGCCGAGCAGGACGCAGCCGACGCGATCGCCCTGGTGTTCTACGTGCTGGACCAGGCCGAGTACGCCGTCGTGGACGCCGTACTCGCTCGCGCCGACGCCGACGATCTCGCCGCTCAGTAGAGGAACCTCCCATGAAGCCCGGCTTGGCATCACCGCCAATGCCGAGCCGGTCAATCCGCCCTGGACCGCGACGTACCGTCTTTCACGTCGCAGTCCAGGGCGAGCCGCTCACTGCGCAGCACCGCTCGGCGGTAGTGACCTTGAACGGCCACGTGAACGTGTCGAACCATCAGGTCGCGGTCTCCGTTCACACTGCGGGCGACCAAGCGTCCTGTCCTCTGCCGTAGCGCTGGTTCCTGCCCGCGAAATGGGCCCAGGACCGGGACGATGACAGCAGTCGGCGTGCCCGGACAGATCGGGTACGCCGCCGAACGGCGGACCGCGGTGTCTTCGCGGTCCGATTGCGGTGAGCCGGCCGCTGATCCTGCCGTGCTGCCTCGCCCCGGCGCTGCCCCTCGCCGATCCCGTCGGCGACGGTGGCTCTCGCTTCCGCACGCTCGCAGTGCGGCTGGCGGGCGAACAGGCACCGCGGGCCGGCCGGGAAGTCGGCGGCCTCAGTGTGCACGTTGTTCTGTCACAGCGGATCCTGCTGTTCGAGGGCCGTACCTGGCGCGGTCGGCAGCGCTGTGTCGTCCTCCTCGCCGGCGGCCAAGCTGACCTGCCGTTGGACACACCTCAAGCCAACCGCACCAGAGTGAGCGCGCTCAAGGATCTGCTGAGGTGTCGGACCAGGCGCCTGCACCACCTGCGGCAGCCCTTACCCAGCCCGAGCAGCCAGACCCGCGCAACACCGCGCATCTCGACCCATCGAGGCCCTACTCATCCGCAGGAATGGCAATCCTCATGCCCCAGTCAGACCCACAGCAGGCGCAGCCCCCAAAGCACCACCCCGCGGTCGCCGCCCACCTGGCTCAGCAGGCGTCCGACCTGCAGGTGCGCATCGCGGACGCCATCACCAAGTTCGCCGGCTCCATGCTCTTCGTCTACATCCACGCAGTGGGCTTCGCCACGTGGATGCTCCTGGCCGAAGACAGCCCCTGCCCGACGCTGACCCTGGACGTCACGCTGGAGGCGATCTTCCTCTCTACCTTCGAGATGATCGGCCAGAACCGCCAGGCCGCGTTCCAACAGGCCAAGGCCGACCACGACTTCGTCGAGCAGGAACTTGAGCTGAAGACCAACACCGAACTGACCCGCGCCATCCACACCATGACCAACGAGCTGCACCAACGGCTGCTGGCCGGAGAAGACAAGGCGTCTCTGCGGCGCGAACTGTCGTGACCCAGGTGGCGAGATTTGTGTCAGTGCCTGCCACTGGCGTCACGAGCCAGCCAACTCCACGGCAAGGAATGCCAGTTGGGTCGCATCTGATCAAGAGCTCACGCGAGTCGGGGCGCCCAGCGAGCGTGCCCTGCCCTGCCCTGCCCTCGGCGAATGAGATCAGGACCAAGGTTGAGGCCATAGACCGGTTGGTGACCCGCGCAGACGCCCGGCCGACCAAACAGCAGCCCGGATGTTGCCCCGCAAACGCGGTGGCTGTCCGCAGGGATACGGCGTACAGAATGCGTGAGCCCCCCACCAGATCCTTCCGGCCGTCGAGTCAAGCCGTCCGCAGGCACCTCGCAGCTCTCGAATCCGACACCACCGAACCTTTCGGTGTCGCCGTCCCCAGCCCCCACAGGGCCACAAGCTGGATCATGGGACCGCGGGAGAAGCTGAGTGAGGGCGAGACCGGGCAGCTTGAGCAGGTCCGCCTCGCCTGCCCGGAACTCGCGCGCGCCGGCAACCTGACCCGCGTCTTCCAGGACCTGGTCCGCAGCCACCGAGGTCACCTCCTCTGGAGTGGATCCGCCAGCGCCTCGACGCCGTCATCGCCGACCACACCCACACCTGGAGTTCAGCAATGGTGGAAGGCGGAAGACCGCGTCAACCGCGTGAAACCCCTCAAGCAGGCCACGCACGGCCGGGTATCCTTCCGGCTCCTCCACATCCGGATCCTCACCGGACCGTGAGAGTCACGAAGCTCCAGACAGAGCCGGAGACGACCAGGCCTCACCGCCAGCATCCCGCCACTGTCCTGGCACCCGCCCCGGAAGTACCGTAGAGCCTCGTTTCCCTGATCGTTGAGCCGGAGAAGACTGTGGTCGACAAGGACATCAGCACCCTGGCGACCGCGTTGCTCGAACGCGTCGACGAGCTGGCGAAGGAGATGACGGCACGGATCCGTTCCGGCTCGCGGGACTACGACGTGGTGCCCCCGGAGGACTTGGAGGAGGCGTGTCGGACCCACCTCATAAACGCGCTCTACGGGCTGACCACACAGGTACCTGTGGACACCGCGGCCGCGGCCGACATAGGCCGCCGACGCGCCCTGCAGAACGTGCCGCTCCCCGCCGTGATGAGGGCCTACCGCGTAGGCGTGAGGTACTACTGGGAGGTGGTGGCCCTCGAAGCCAGCAGCACCACCCCCGTGGCGAGCGACAAACTGGTCGCCGCCGCTTCGGCGATGTGGGGGCTGCACGACAGCATCACCGAGGCCATGGTCTCCGGATACCACGACACGGTGGCCCAGCGGCTCCTCGCCAGCGAACATGAACGTTCGGCACTGGTGGAAGCGCTACTGGACGGCAGGAGTATGGACGCCGACGTCCTGTGGTCCGCCGCTGAGGTCCTGGGCGTGCCGCGCACGGGTCCGTTCACAGTAGTTGCCGCAGAGGTACCGCAGATAGGCCGACAGGCCCTCCCGGAGGTCGCAGCCGTGCTGAGCCGGCGCGGCATCCTGTCCGCCTGGCGGCTGCGCCCCGATCTCCAACTGGGCATCGTGTATCTGCGTACCTCCCGGCACCTGGACGACCTCACCGAGGTGTTGCGGCAGCATGCGGAGCACCGTGTGGGGGTGAGTCCTCCCTACGACCGGCTGTCCCACACGGGGGACGCGCTGCACTTCGCCAAGGTCGCCATGCGCAGCGGTGACGCGGAGAGCAATGCGGTGACCGTCTTCGATGACTCCCCGGTCGCGGTCGCTACGGCCGGCGCACCCGATGTCATGGCGCGCGTCGCCACCAAGGTCCTCGGTCCGGTCGAGGCCCTCCCTGCCGACGAACGCGAGTTGCTGTTGGACACACTGGACGCGTGGTACTGCTGCGGTGGATCGGCGGACAAGGCCGCCAAACTCCTGTATGTCCACCCCAACACCGTGCGTACGCGCCTGCGCCGGATCTCCGAGCGCACCGGCCGGTCCCTGACCGATCCACGCGGCATCACCGAACTCGCGCTCGCGCTACGCGCGGTGAGGCAGACGCCGAAGGCCCCGTCGTCGAAGCCGGCGGTCACCGCGGAGACGGCGGACGGTTGAGCAGGCCGGGGCCGCGCGCCCGGTGGAAGACGAGGATCCCGGCCCTCGTCGTGTGTTCGTGCTGATCACTCGACTCGGCATGTCCTCACCGGCCGACTCGCCAGGACCGGCTGGCGTGCCGCTCTGCGCTGGACGCGAAGACCGCTGTGGCGCTGTGGCGCTGTGGACGATGCTGAACAGCCCGAAGACGGTCGCGAGTGAGACCGCGCCGATGTCCGGACGGACGAACAGCACGAACGCGAGCGCGATCGACACCAGGCCGTTCAGCAGGAACCAGGCCCGCTCGCCCGCCGTCCTGCCACGCTGGAACGCCAGGGCGACCTCCATGAAACCGGTGGTCAGCGCCCACGCTCCCACCCAGATGGTGAGTGCCAAGGCAGTGATACCGGGCCACGCCGGCGCGCCCACACCGGCCGCCGTCGAGAGCCGGGCGAGCAGCAGCCGGCCAAGGACGGGGCCCGTCCTGTCGCCGGCGAAGGCACGGGCACCGTCCATCGCCGCGCCCATGCACGCGTAGACGGCGAGAGGACGACAAGGGCGCCGACGGTGATGCCGGGCCATGCGCC
Organism: Streptomyces sp. GbtcB6; assembly: GCF_019091475.1. Classification (NCBI taxonomy): domain Bacteria; kingdom Bacillati; phylum Actinomycetota; class Actinomycetes; order Kitasatosporales; family Streptomycetaceae; genus Streptomyces; species Streptomyces sp. GbtcB6. Next base: position 10,269 of record NZ_JAGXJL010000097.1, read on the forward strand.
GGAGATGATGCCGACGACGACGGCCGGCAGACCGCGCCAGAAGAGTGTGTTGGGCGAACTGGGCATGCTGAGACCTTCCGTAGATGATGCCGTCGCCTCGCTCCTGACATGAAGCGAGAATCGAACGCTTGGGGAGTGGCCTCCTGCTGTGATGACGTCGGACGACCGCATCCGCTACCTCACCGTTGGCCTGTGCCTTCCTCCGGCTCGGTACCGCGCACCCGGCGGACCGGCCGATCGCCAACGCCCCCCGTTCCGGGCGGTCCGGGCGCTCCGGAGGCCCGGCCCATCACCGGTCTGAGCGCGTTCGGCGTGGCGGCGGGCGGCCACGCCAGCCGTGCTCGTCCACCGGCTGGTCACGTCTTGGCTGAACGTCCCGCTGGGCGCTCGGGCACTGAAGGTCGTGCGGCGGCGCCGCTATGTCCGATGGACGCCGCGCCGAGCGTCGTCCGCCGCTTGCGGTTCCAGGTCCAGTCACATGACGCAAGACCCGCCGAACCGATGTCCCTATGATCTTCCTGCGAAAGCACTGAGCGCACGGGAACAGCCGGGGAGACGCGTGTACGAGGCCGGACTCCTTGGCCGCGACGAGCAGTTGAGAGTTCTGCGGGAACTGATGCGGAGGCTGCCCGACGCCGGGGGTGCCCTGGCACTGCAGGGCGGCCCCGGCGTCGGCAGGTCCGCCTTGCTGCGGGCCGCGGCCGAATCCGCCCGGACAGCGGGACGGTTGACACTGGAGGTCTCCGGACGCTGCGACGACACCCCCTTCGGGGGGCTCCGCGAGTTGCTGGGGCCAGTGCTCGGCGCGATGGACGCCCTGCCCGCGGGACAGGGCGGGATCCTGCGGTCGGCGATCGAGACCGGTTCCGGACCGGTACCGGGGACCTTCAAGGTGGCCCTGGCGGCATTCAACCTGATCACCACGAGAGCGGCCGAGCAGCCCGTGGTGCTGATCGCAGACGACGCGCAGTGGCTCGACGGGCCCACCCGGGACGTACTGGCGTTCCTGGCACGCATGGCGAGCGACAATCCGTTCGTCGTCCTCGCCGCGGTGAGCAGCGGATGGATCCTGCCGGGCGTGCCCGTACTGGACGTGCCGGTGCTCGACGAGCCTTCCGCGCGACGGCTGCTGGCCGGCCACGCGGCCGCGCTGCCTCCTCCCGTCCGGGAGCGGATACTCGAAGAGGCGCTTGGCAACCCGCTCGCGCTGGTCGAACTCCCCGCGGCGTGGCGCCCGAGGGGACCGCAGGGTTCGTGGGCCCACCTGCCGGTGAGTCCCGCACTGGCGACGGCGTTCGCGGGCGGCCTCGGCGAACTGCCGGCCCTCGCCAGGGACGCCCTGCTGGTCGCGGCCGTCGACCAGGTCGGAGACCTCTCGGAGATCCTGGCCGCTGCCTCCGTCCTGGCAGGTCGCCCGGTCACGGTGGATGTCCTCGACAGCGCGGTCGCGGCCTCGTTGATCCGACTGGACAGGACGATACTGCGCTTTCCCCATCCGGTGGTCCGGTGCACGGTGCTGGAGGCGGAGACGGCGGTGCGCCGACGGGCCGCCGACGCCGCCATGGCGCAAGTGCTGTGCGAGCAGCCGGACCGGCGCACATGGCATCGTGCCCAGTCCGCCGGCGGCCCCGACGACGAGATCGCGGACGAACTGGCGGATGCTCAGGCTTCCTTGCTCCGTCGCCACGGAGTCCGCGCCGCAATATGGGCGCTGGAGCGATCCGCGCAGCTCACCGCGGACTCGGCCATCCGGGGACACCGGCTGCTGGGTGCGGCCGAGCATGCGTACGGCCTCGGCCGTATCCGCCTGACCCACTCCCTGATCGACGAGGCGGAACGTCAGGAACTCAATGCTGCGGACCGGGCGCGGGCCTGGTCGCTCCGGGACATCTCCGACGTGGACCCACAGCCCGGACCGGCCCGGACACAGGTGGGTGACATCGTCGAACTGTCGGCGGGCGATCCCGACCTGGCTCTCGACCTGCTGCTGAGCGCGGCCCTCCGGGTACACAGGACCGGTGCTGACCCCGCTCTGCGCGCCGGTGTCGTCGCCGCCGAGCAGCTGACAGGCACGAGCGACCCACGCCACATCGCGGCGCTTGCGCTGGCCGAACCCGTGCGCTGCGGCCCACTGGTGGCGGACCGGCTGCCTTCGAACGAGACAGGGTGGCATCTCCCCGATCCCGACGGCCTCCGGCTGTCCGGCATAGCGGCGCACGAGATCGGCGATCCGGTCCGCGCAGTCGACCTGCTCGGCAGGGCAGAACCCGTTCTTCGCGAGCAAGGCCGACTCGGTCTGCTTTCGGAGACACTCCTCACCCACGCCGTCGACCTGCTGCTGGTCGGGGACTGGCCACGCGCCGTCCAACTCATCGGAGAAGCACGCCGGATCCTCGCCGGGACTCCGCAGCCCGCCATGACCGCCGTGCTCAGCAGCACGAACGCGGTCGTCGCCGCACTGCGGGGGCAGGCCGGGCGCGCGCGGGAACTCGCCGACACCGTGGCCGCATGGCAGCGCCCCGATCTCGTCCCGACGCTACGGCTGGCCCGTGGCGTGGCACAGCTCTGTGTCGGAAAGTACGCCGAGGCCTACGAAGAGCTGAGGCGTCTCGTCGATCGACCGCACGAAGGCCTGCGTTGGCAGGGCTTCGCCGCGGCGATGCCGTTGGTCATGGCCGCGGACCGTGGCAACAGCCGTCAGGAGGCCGCGCGCATACTCGAGGTCCTCGAGGAAGCAGCGCGTGCGACCCCCGCCCCGTTGCTGCACGTGCAGCTGCCGTACGCGCGAGCCGTGCTCGCCGCCGACGACGCGGCCGAGGAACTGTACCTGGTCGCGCTGGGCCAGGACCTGACCCGCTGGCCACTGGTGAAGGCACGCACGGAACAGGCGTACGGACAGTGGCTGCGACGTTGCCGGCAGGGGGCACGGTCGCGCACGATGCTGCTCTCGGCACGGAACTCCTTCGAGCTCATCGGCGCCTCCGACCTGGCCTGCCAGAGGGCTGCGCAGGCAGCTAACGACCCGCTTCCGACCGTCGTGAAACTGCTGTCCCGGCAGGAGACACTCATCACTCGGCTGGCCGCGGAAGGGCTCTCGAACCGGGAGATAGCAGAACGACTGAATCTGTCACGCCACACGGTCGCCGCCCATCTGTACAGAGCCTTCCCCAAGCTCGGAATCACCTCGCGCAGTCAGCTGGCGCCGTTGCTGAACCTACAGGAACCGGCCACGAGCAGCGGCTGAGACCAGGTTAGCCGCACCGCCGGATGTATGAGCGGGAGTAGTCAATCGGTGCAAGTGGCCGTGGCACGGAGTGCCTTCCCTGGACTTCATGTCAGTTGGTGTGATCTTGCGGCAGTCTGGGGTGACGACTGCTGCGCTCGTCGAACGATCGGCGCCGGAAGACCTGCGGGAGTTGTTCCAGCGGATGGTTCCGCCGGCTCCGGAACGCCCGCAGGGTTGCCACATGTCTTCGGACTGTCGAGGGTGACCGCCTTCCGCCAGTTCACTGAGTGGACCGGCGCCAGGCTGCGGGCGCCTCCACCACCGCTACGAGCGCAGGCCGGAACACTTCTTCGCCTTCACCGCCGTCGCCGCAACCCTCATATGCCACCGCAAGCCCACCAACTGCGCCCGCGTACGCCGCAGTCCTCGGGCGTCACCGAATCGTGACCGGACGGTTGACAACGGCCGCATCGGCCGTCGTGCGCCTGAGGCACGGCTGGACGCTGTACCCGGATGCCTCGTGGCAGGCCTATTCCCTGTCACAGCTTTCGGCGCCGATTGCTGTGACCCGGAACATGGGTCACCTCTCCTAAATCAGCAAGGATCTTGCTGCGTAGGTGAAGCGGGGCATTCATCCACGAAAGCGATTTCCGGTCTGTCTGCCGTGTACCTCACCTCAACAACATCGCGCGTTTTTAATGAACAACAAAGGATGCTCTTTCTTGTCGACCCATCATCAATTTCCGGGTGAGCGACTTGGTGGGGGAATTCCGTGAATTCACGGCCTGAAGTGGAACTGGCTGGGCGCGTGGCTGAGCTGGATTTGATGGACTCGCTGTTGGCCAGACAGGGGCAGGGGCGCCCCGGCCTGTTGCTGAGCGGCGCTCCGGGGGTGGGGAAGACCGTACTGCTGGATGCTGCCGCAGCACGAGCCGCAGACAGCGGAATGCGAGTGCTGCGTGCCTCTGCCGTGGAGTTCGAGGCTGAGATGAACTTCTCGGCGCTGCACCAAATGCTCTACCCACTGCGCCATCACGCCGACCGGCTGTCCAGCCACCACCGCGGTGTCCTCGACCGGATCTTCGGTCTCCTGCAGGGACTGTCGCCGGACCCGTTGGCTGCTTCGGCGGCGGTACTTGCGCTGCTGGGCGAGGTGACCATCGAGCGTCCGCTGCTGATGATCGCCGACGATGTGCCGTGGTTCGACCGCGCCAGTGCGGCCGTGCTGAGGTTCGTCGTCCGCAGGATCAGTGATGATCCAATTGTCTTCCTGGCTGCCGCGCGGACCGGGACCGACTCCTTCTTCCAGCAACTCCAGTTGCCCGTGCACGAGGTCGGGCCGCTGGCTGCGCAGTCGGCGGCTGAGCTGCTGGACGCCCGTTGGCCTGGGTTGCCGCCGTCGGTGCGGCGGCGGCTGCTGGCCGAGGCTGCGGGCAACCCTCTCGCGCTGCGGGAACTGCCTGCAGCGTTGAACAGTCGACAGCGCTCGGGCCAAGACCCGCTTCCGTCGCCGCTGCCTCTGTCCGGGCGTCTGGAGGCAGCCTTCGCTCCTGCCATCGAAAGACTGCCCGCACGTACCCGAGGGCTGCTTCTGACGGCCGCGCTGAGCGCCGACGCCGACCTGACCACGCTGTGGAGCGCCGCGCAGCACTCCGTGGACGTCGATGCCCTTGCCCCGGCGCAACAGGCAAACCTGGTACATGTCGATGCGGCTGTCGGCGGAATGTTGTTTCGCCACCCGCTGATCCGCGCTGCGATCGTGCACCTTGCCTCCCCTGGCGAACGCCGCAGCGCGCACCGTTCCCTGGCCGCGGCCTTGGCCGACTTCCCCGAGCTGCGGGCATGGCATCTCGCCGAGGCCACGATCGGACCGAACGAGACGGTGGCCCGGATGCTGGACGAGGCGGCCCTGTCCACCTGGCGGTGCGGCACTTCGTCCGACGCCGCGGCCGCGGTGCCGGACGGGGCGGCCGGCCCCGACGAACGGCGCGTCGCCGCATCCACCGCAGTTGCCGGCCTCATACGGGCCGGTGAACTCAGCCCGCGTCCGGGCGACCGAGCCCGCCGACTGGTCGAGGCCGCCTACCTCGCGACCTTCACCGGCCAACACGAAGATGTTCCACGGCTGTTGGCCGATGCAGGACAAGCCTTCAACACGCCGACCGGGCTGGTCTTCGCCGCCACTGCACACCTCCTCACCAACGACGAAGGCGATGTCGATTCCGCCTACAGACTCCTGACTTGGGCACTCGACGACATCACCGACAGCGGCTCCGGCGACAACAAGTGGGACCACTACGGCATCCTGTACGCGCTGCTACTCATCTGCCTCTACACTCTCCGCCCCGAGCCGTGGCAGGTTCTCAACACCGCAATGGGCCGGTTTGAACCGGCAGTAGTAGCCCCGTTCAGGTTGTGCCACGACGCGCACGTCGATCCCACAAGCGCCCCCAATGCGTTGCGCAAGGGCCTCGCCGGCGCCTTCGCCGCGCTACCTGTCGACGCGGCGCCTTGGCAGTTGATCCCTCTGGCTTTCGCTGCGGTCGCGATGGACGCCCTGTCCGACTACAGGTACCTGGTCCGCCGCATGGTTGAGCGGGAGCGTGACGGCGGCGTGATCGCCATGGTCATTCCCGCTCTGATGCTGCTCTGCCACGACTCCTACATCCACGGACAGTGGGACGAGGCCGAGCGACTGGCCCAGGAGGGGCTGGACCTGGCAGCGGTCTACGGCTACCACTTCTGGGAACGGCAGATCCAAGCCCTGCTGGCAACGGGCGCGGCTCTCCGCGGCGACACGGAATTCGTCCGGACCCGCAGCAAGGAGACCATGACCTGGGCGGTGCCTCGCGGTATCGAAGTAACGGAGGCCCACGCTCGGTTGGCTCGCGGCCTCGCAGCCATGGGAGAAGGCGACTACGAGGAAGCCCATGCCCAGGTGGCCAGGATCAACCCACCCGGGGCACCGGGCCCCGGCATCCCGGCCCGGTGGGTACTGTGGGACCTCGTCGAGGCGGCGGTCCGCACCGGCCGCATGGACGAGGCCCGTGCCTACGTCGCCGCCGCGCAACGAGCAGGCATCCACCTCATCTCCCCCCGCACAGCGCTGATCACCGCCGGGGCCGCGGCCGTGACTGCCGACGAGACAGAGGCCGGTCTCCAGTTCGAGGCAGCCCTGTCCCTGCCCCAAGCGGCCAGGTGGCCATGGGAACATGCACGCATCGAGCTCGCCTACGGACAATGGCTGCGCCGCACCCGTGACCCCCGTGCCCGTCTGTACCTGAGCGCCGCCCTGGAAACCTTCGACCGTATCGGCGCGAAAGCCGTGGCCCATCGGGCCCGCAGCGAGCTACGCGCGGCCGGCATCGCGACCAGTTCCGTTCCCGACGCACCGACGGCGGGGTTGACCGCGCAGGAACGGCAGATCGCCGAGCTGGCGGCCCTCGGCCTGACCAACAAGCAGATCGGCGAGCGGCTGTTCCTGTCCCACCGCACAGTCGGCTCCCACCTGCACCGGCTGTACCCCAAGCTCGGTATCACCTCACGCGCCGCACTCCGCGCCGCCCTGGACACAATGACACCCTGCGAAAACGGCTCTGCCGGTAGTTCCGTGCATCCTCAGGTCAGAGGGTGAATGCGGGAACGCTTCTCCCGGGGAGTTCTCGGCCATCGGTGGGTGCCCAGTTCCCGGGCAACCGGGGTGACCGTCTTCCCCGAGTCTCCCGCTCGCGGGCCGTGCCCACTTCAAAAGTGTCTCGCGCAACACCCCGGTTTTGAGAGGGCTTCTGCCAATTGCGACCTGTGGAAACGTGATCGACTCCGAGGCTCTGGCAGCACTCTCGCAACCTGTCATTTGTGAGAGTGCTGGTACAGCGGCAATCTCGGCTCAGCGGGCCGGCCGCCACATGGTGGTGACGATGTGGCCGGTGGCGATGGTGATCTCATCGCGGGCGTTGAAGCCGACACTTTGGTAGCGGGCGATGTTCGCCGGGTTGGATGATTCGAGGTAGGCGGGGGCACCGAGCACGTCGATACGCGCGAGGCTCTCGGCGAGCAGGCCCATGCCCAGCCCCTTGCCGCGGTGGTCGTCGTGGACGCCGAGCAGGGTGAGGTAGAAGCAAGGCTCCTCGGGGTGGGCGGCTTCGAGCTGGTCGTAGATCGTCAGGATGGCCTTGGCCGCCTCGGCGCCAGCGGCCCCGGTCAGCAGGTCCGGCAGGCAGTCTTCCTCCTGATCGGTGAGTTCGGTGCCTCCCGGCGGGATCCACACGGCCGCGGCCTCTGCACCCGGCGTGACGAGTGTCCAGGGGTAACGCAGTGCGGAGGTGACGTACAGGCGCCACATGTCTGCCGCCTGAGCGGCGCGCTGCCGTTCGTCGGGGAAGGCCGGCCCCCACAGGGGGTCGTGGAAGAAGGCGGTGGTCAGGGTGTCGACGATGGCGTCTGTGTCAGCGGGGGTGGCCGTCCGGGCAGGGGACGGGGGGGGAAAGTGCTGGTCATCGGCGTACGGTAACCGTAGTTAGGCACCTGGCGCTCGCCGGATTTCGTCGCTGTGGGGCCTCACTTCAGCTCGATTTCGACGAAGGCCAGCGGGGTGGTGCCGGCGTTGGCGACTTCGTGTTCGCCGCCGGCCGGGCGGGCGTAGGACTCGCCCGCCCTGAGCTGCGAGGGGGTGACCGTGCCGTCGGGGGTGATCACATCGGTGCGCCCGTCGGTGACGGGCACGACGACGTAGTCGTACTCATGCACGTGGGGGCCGGTGCTTTGCCCGGGTTCGAAATCCCAGCGGGTGACGCGGACCCGTTCGTCCTCGTGCTGCACGCTCGCACGGGCGGTCGTGGTGGTCGTGGTTGCTCTCCTCGCTGTCCTCCGGCATGGGCGCTCGCTGCGGGCAGGCGGCCAGTGTCCCCAGGTAGCAGGCTAGTCGCCGGTCTCTGTGGTGCCGGGGTGAGGTGGGTGCGCGGCGGTGGCCGAGGCTTGCTGGACGAGGAGGTCGGTGACCAGCGTGAGTGGGGGCCAGGCCAGGCGGCCGTGGCGTGCGACCGCGAAGGCGCGCAGTGTCACCTCGGGGCCGGTGAGCGGCAGCAGGCGGACCCCGGGGAAGGTGGGGGTGCCGATCGGCAGCAGTCCCACCCCGAGCCCAACGGTGATCATGCCTTGGACCAGGTCGAGGCTGTCGGCCTGATGGGTGATGCGGGGCGTGAACCCTGCCATGGAGGCCAGGGTGCGGATGACCGTCTCGTCGGCGGTGTTGCGGGAGTTGACGATCCAGTCCTGTGCGCGGAAGCGGGCGAAGACGTTCAGGGTGTCCGCCGGGTCGGGAACATCGGCCTGGGCGGGAACGCCCAGGCCCCAGGAGGCGGTCCACAGGGCAGTGGCGTGCAGCGCGGGGTCTGCAGCGGCGGGGGCCAGGTTGTAGTCGTAGGTGAGCGCGAGATCGGTCTCGTCCGCGGTCAGCAGTTCCAGGGACTCGGCGGGTTCGTGCTCGCGGATGAGGATGTGCAGCCGTGTATGGCTGACGGCCAGGCCGGTGACGAGGGGCAGCAGGTGGGCGCGGATGGCGGTGGCGAATCCGGCCACCCGCAACGTCCCGTTGGGCTCGGTGTCCTGGGCGAGGTCGAGGCGCGCGGTCTCGACGGCGGCGAGGATCACCGCGGCGTGCTCGGCCAGGCGCCGGCCGGCCGGGGTGAGCCTCACCCGCCGTCCCTCGGGCTCGGTCAGGGCGGTCTCCATCTCCCGCGCGAGAACCGCGAGCTGCTGCGAGACCGTCGAAGTCGTGGTGCCCAACGTGTCGGCGACTGCTCGCATGGAGCCCAGTCGGGACAGTTCCACCAGTAGCCGCAGACGCCGTGTCTCCATCATCCGATTGTCCAGGATCATCGAATGGAATGTCCATCATCGGCACGTGGACACGAACGATACCCAGGGCCTTGACTGAGGCCCATGAGTTCGCCACACCTCTCACCCCGATCCCGCCCGAGCGGTACGCAGGCCGGCTTCGTGATGGCGGTCGCTGCCATGACCACGGTCCAGCTCGGCTCGGCGCTGGCCGTTCCCCTCTTCGGCCAGCCCAGCGCGCTGGGCACGGCCGGACTGCGCCTGGGATGGGCCGGTGTGCTCCTGCTCGTACTTGTCCGGCCCCGCCGCCGGGACGTTGCCCGGGCGGACCTGCTGGCCTGCATCGTGCTCGGCGCAGCGAGCGCGGGCATGATGCTGTTCTTCATGCTCGCCCTCGCCCACCTGCCCCTGGGTACCGCGAGCGCGCTGGAGTTTCTGGGCCCGCTGGCCGTTTCCGTGTACGGGCCGGGGCACGGCCGCAGGGTGTGGATCGCAGCGGCCGCCATAGGTGTTGTGCTGCTGACCCAGCCCTGGCACGGGGGCCTCGATGCACCCGGGGCGGGATACGCGCTGGCCGCCGCGGCCTGCTGGGCCGCCTACATTCTGCTGACCCAGCGTGTCGGCGACCGCGTCACCGGCCTGAAGGGACTGGCCGTCTCCATGCCCGTTGCCGGCCTGATCGGCCTGCTCATCGCCGCACCCGCCATCACAACCCACGTGACCTGGCCGACCCTGTGGACCATGCTCGCGCTGGCCGCCCTGAGCCCCGTGCTGCCGTTCGCCCTCGAATTCCTCGCCCTGCGCCGCCTGACCACCTCGGCCTTCGGCACCCTGATGAGCCTCGAACCCGCCATCGCCACGCTGATCGGCCTCCTCGTGCTCGGACAGATGCCCGGCCTGGCACCCGCCGTCGGCATCGCCTGCGTGGTCGTCGCCAGCATCGGCGTCACCCGCACCGGCGCCCGTCAGGCAGCGACCTCAGCCAGCGCACCGCCCGTGGCACAGGCCCGCGTCTAGATGATCTAGTCCAATGAGCGTTAGGACGGTTTGTCCGGTGGCGTCGTTGTGCCAGATCGCGGCGGTCAGCGCGGGGATGCGTTGCATGACGCGGGCTATGACACCTCCGGGTGTGCGCCCTCGGTGCCGTTCGAGGTCAAGCTGTCCCTTGAAGGTCTCGTTGTCGGAGCGTTTGACGGTCTCGCGGGAGCGGCCGCATTCCACCGGGGCGGAGTCCACGACCCATACGTCGTCGCACCACACCGAGGTGGTGGTGGCCAGGATCCGGTTGACACTTCGCATCAGAC
>NZ_JAGXJL010000098.1:0-19438 GCF_019091475.1 Streptomyces sp. GbtcB6
GTCCGCGGCTACCAGAACGGCAAGCCCGTCTTCGTCTGCCTCGCCACCTTCGCGGCGGGAGAACCGGGTTCAGCCACGTACACGGCCGAGCCGCCCACAGGCATCCCGGTCCCCGAGTCGCTGCCCAGCTCGGCGTCGTACCTCTCCGGCACCGTTCCCGAGGCTCCCCGGGGCACGATGAGCGACGCGTCGCAGGAGTACTGGAGCGACGGCCGCAGCTTCGACATGCGGCACGTCCCCGGGCCCGTCTACCTCACCGTCGAGGGCGAGCGAGTGCCCCAACAGGCAGTGTGGGTAAGGCCGTTCGACGAGCTGAGGCCCGTCGACGGGCTGACCGACGCCCAGCGCGACCTCGCCTCCCTCGCCTATGTCTGCGACTACACGATCCTCGAACCCGTCCTGCGGGTGCTCGGCCTGTCATGGGCCCGGCCGGGACTGGTCACCGCCAGCCTCGACCACGCGATGTGGTTCCACCGGCCCGGCCCGGTGGACGGCTGGCTCCTGTACGCCCAGGAGGCCGTCGCCGCCGAATCCGGCCGCGGTCTCGCCACCGGCCGGTTCTTCACCGCCGACGGCATCCACCTGGCCACGGTCGTCCAGGAAGGCCTGATCCGCACCACTTCCTGAACCCTCGTGAACTCCCACTCTCTGCACGGCCCGCACCTGGTGCACAGGACCCCGGCAGAAAGGACCCCCGATGTCCCTCGCGCCCTCCGCCTACCCGGACACGTTCGCCCGCGACCACCTCCCACCGCGCCACCTGTGGCCGGTCCTGGAATTCACCACCGCAGACCTCCAGTACCCCGAGCGCCTCAGCGCCGCCACGGAGATCATCGACGTCCCTGCCGCCGCCTTCGGCCCCGACCGCCCCGCCCTGCGCACACCGGAGGGCGAGGTGTGGACGTACGGCGAGCTGCGATGCCGCGCGAACCAGATCGCCCACGTCCTTACCGAGGACCTCGGTCTGATACCCGGCAACCGGGTGCTCCTTCGCTCCCCCAACAACCCGTGGACCGTAGCGGCCTGGCTCGGCGTGCTCAAGGCCGGCGGCATCGTCGTGACGACCATGGCGGCACTGCGCGCCCGCGAACTCACCCCCGTCGTGGAGAAGACCCGGCCGGCCGTGGCGCTGGTCGACCACCGGTTCACTCCGGACGTCGAGGCCGTACGCGACACCGTCCTGCCGGACCTCACGATCGTGGCGTACGGCGGTGACGGCCCCGACGACCTGACCCGCCGGGCGGCGGCGAAGCCGACGGAGTACACCGCGGTCGACACGGCGGCCGACGACGTGGCGCTGTTCGGGCCCACCTCGGGCAGCACCGGCGTACCGAAGATCACCACCCACTTCCACCGCGACATCCTGTCCATCGACAACACCTTCGGCAGACACATCCTCCGGCTGCTGCCCGACGACCTCGTGTCGTGCACCGCGCCGTTCGCGTTCACCTTCGGCCTGGGCGTCCTGGTGGTCTGCGCCCTGCGTGCCGGCGCGTGCGCACTGCTGACCGAGGCGGTCGCGCCGGAGCCGCTCGCCGATCTCGTCGCCGACGCCGGGGTGACCGTCCTCGCCACCGCGCCGACCGCGTACAAGCAGATCCTGAAAGCGGGCAAGGCCGACCGGCTGCGCGGCCTGCGTGCCGCGGTCAGCGCCGGGGAGCACATCCCGGACGAGGTGCGGAAGCAGCTCCACGCCGAGACCGGAATCAAGGTCATCGACGGCATAGGCGCCACCGAGATGATCCACATCTTCATCTCCGCCGCCGGTGACGACATCCGCCCCGGAGCGACCGGAAGACCGGTCCCCGGCTACCGCGCCACCGTCCTCGGCCCCGACGGCGAGGAGGCCGACCCCGGTGTCGAGGGACGCCTGGCCGTGATCGGCCCGGTCGGCTGCCGCTACCTCGACGACCGACGCCAGGAGGACTACGTCGTGGGTGGCTGGAACGTCACGGGCGACACCTATGTCCGCGACGAGGACGGCTACTTCCACTACCGCACCCGCACCGACAACATGATCGTCTCCTCCGGCTACAACATCGGAGGCCCCGAGGTCGAGGCCGCGATCGACACCCACCCGGACGTCGTCGAGTCCGCAGTGGTCGCCAAACCCGACCCCGAACGCGGCTCGGTCGTGTGCGCCTTCGTCGTGCTGCGCGAGGGAGTCGCCGGCGACGACGCCAAGGCCAAGGACATCCAGGACTACGTCAAGACCCAGCTGGCGCCGTACAAGTACCCGCGCGTGGTGCGCTTCACCGACACCCTGCCCCGCAACACCAGCGGGAAGCTGCAGCACTACCTGCTGCGCCAGTCGATCGAGAAGGAGACCCAGGCATGAGGATCGCGATCGTGGGCGGCGGCCCGGGCGGGCTCTACTTCGCCGCTCTGATGAAGCAGCTGGACCCCGCCCACGAGATCACCGTCTGGGAGCGCAATGCCCCCGACGACACCTTCGGCTTCGGAGTCGTCTTCTCCGACGAGACCCTCGGAGGCATAGAGAACGCCGACACGGTCGTCCACAGCGCCATGGAGAATCGTTTCGCCCGATGGACCGACATCGACATCGTGTTCAATGGGCACCCCTTCACCGTCGGCGGCCAGGGGTTCGCGGCCATGTCCCGCAAGGACCTGATGCACATCCTGCAGGAGCGGGCCGCCGGGCTCGGCGTCACGGTGCACTACCGGACCCTGGCCCCGGACGTGGACGAGCTGCGTTCTTCGTATGACCTGGTGGTCGCGGCGGACGGCCTCAACTCGGTCGTACGGACCAAGTACGCGGACGCGTTCGGCCCCTCCCTCGACCAGCGGTCCAACAAGTACATGTGGCTGGGCACCGACCGGGTCTTCGAGGCGTTCCAGTTCTTCGTCAAGCAGACGGAGTTCGGGACCATGCAGATCCACGGCTATCCGTACTCCGACTCCGGCTCGACCTTCATCGTCGAGATGGCGGAGGACGTCTGGCGCAGGGCGGGCCTAGACGCGAGCGAGGGCGAGGTGTTCCCGCCCGGTGTCTCGGACGAGCGGTCGGTCGCCCGCATCCGCGAGATCTTCGCGGAGGAACTGGCCGGCCATCAGCTGCTGACCAACAACTCCAAGTGGCTCAACTTCACTACCGTACGCAACGAGCGCTGGCACAGCGGCAACCTCGTCCTGCTCGGCGACGCCGCCCACACCGCTCACTTCTCGATCGGCTCCGGCACCAAGCTGGCGATGGAGGACGCCCTCGCTCTCGCCGCATGCCTGCACGAACACCCCGCCGTGGCCGAAGCGGTGACGGCCTACGAGACCGAGCGACGGCCCGTGGTGGAGTCCACGCAGCGCGCCGCCCAGGCATCCCTGGAGTGGTTCGAGAACATCGGCAGGTACGCCGGTCAGGACCCCGCACAGTTCTGCTTCAACCTGCTCACCCGCTCCCGCCGGATCACCTTCGACAACCTCAAGGACCGCGGCCCCGGCTTCGCCGACCTGATCGAGCGCGGCTTCGCCGAGGCGCAGGGCCTGCCGGAGACGGCCCCGGCCATGTTCCAGCCGTTCTCGATCGGGGGGCTCGGCCTCAAGAACCGGATCGTCCTCTCCCCGATGGACATGTACTCGGCGGTGGACGGAGTACCGGACGACTTCCACCTGGTCCACCTCGGTTCCAAGGCGCTCGGCGGCGCGGGCCTGGTCATGACCGAGATGGTCTGTGTCTCACCCGAGGCACGGATCACCCCGGGCTGCACGGGCCTGTGGAACGACGAGCAGCGCGACGCCTGGGTCAAGGTCACCTCGTTCGTGCACGAGCGCAGCACCGCGAAGATCGGGCTCCAGCTCGGCCACGCCGGCCGCAAGGGCTCGACCAGGCTGATGTGGGAGGGCATGGACCAGCCACTCGACGAGGACAACTGGGAGGTTCTCGGCCCATCGGCACTTCCCTACGGCGCGGGCTGCCACCTACCGCGCGAGATGACCCGTCAGGACATGGACGCGGTCGTCGCCGACTTCGCGGCAGCAGCGCGCAGGGCCGCGGCAGCGGACTTCGACCTGCTCGAAGTGCACGCGGCCCACGGATACCTGCTGTCCTCCTTCCTCTCCCCAATCGCGAACCACCGCGCGGACGAGTACGGCGGCGACCTGGCGAACCGCCTGCGCTTCCCCCTGGAGGTCTTCGACGCCGTCCGCTCTGCCTTCCCGGCCGACCGCCCGGTGACGGTCCGGATCTCCGCGACCGACTGGGCCCCCGACGGCAACACCGAGCATGACGCGGTCGAGATCGCCCGGGCCTTCATCGCCCATGGGGCGGCGGCCATCGACGTGTCGTCCGGCCAGGTCACCAGGGACGAGACGCCCGCGTTCGGCCGCTCGTACCAGACTCCGTTCGCCGACCGGATCCGGCACGAAGTCGCCGCTCCGGCGGGCGCGGCGGTGATCGCGGTAGGCGCGATCTCGTCGTACGACGACGTCAACTCGATCCTGCTGGCCGGCCGCGCCGACCTCTGCGCGCTCGGCCGTACCCACCTCTACAACCCGCAGTGGACCCTGCAGGCGGCCGCCGAGCAGGAGTACCGCGGCCCGGGCGCGCAGTGGCCGGCGCAGTTCGCGGCCGGCCGCCGCAAGCCGCCCGCCTCGCGCACCGACGCGGTCCGCCCGCGCCTGGCACTGCTGGGGGATGACTCCCAGGATGCCGTCCACCTGCGGTGGACGGCAGGCCGGACGACACCATGAGCGGCCCGAGCCTCCCGTTCGGTGTCCACCGCACCCGCGTGGAGTGGATCGACACCGACGCCGCCGGGATCTACCACAACACCTCCGTCGTGAGGTTCGCGGAGGCAGCGGAGGCTGCTCTGATGCGGGAGCGCGGCCTCCTGGACTACTTCGCGGTGGCGCCCAGGGTGCGCTACGAGGTGCAGTTCGAGGCACCTCTCCGGTTCGGCGAGGAGATCGAGGCGCGGGTGGAACTCGTCCGTCTCGGCCGGTCCTCGATGACCTTCGGTTTCGAGGTGTGGCGGGCGGCCCGCGCTGGTTGCCCGCGGCAGCGTGCTGCCCGGGGCAGTTACGTCACCGCGCACGTCCCCGACAAGCAGACCGGAAACAGCGCACCGTGGCCGTCCGGCTGGCGCCAAGCGCTGGCGGCCAAGACACATACGGACGGGAGGACTGAGCCCAGTAGAATCCCGCGTTCGTGAGCTTGAGCGACCTCGATGACGACAACCCCAACCAGGCGACACCGCCGCGATCCCTGATCGTGACGGTGTACGGCCTGTACGCCCGCGAGGGCGGCGGCTGGATCAGTGTGAGCACTCTGATCCAGCTCCTCTCCGTGCTCGATGTCGACGACCAGGCGGTCCGCTCATCCATCTCCCGTCTCAAGCGCCGCGAGATCCTGGTCTCGGAGCGGCGCCACGGCCGGGCGGGCTACGCGCTCTCCCCCTACGCCCGCTCCGTCCTCCACACCGGCGACCGCCGGATCTTCGAGCGCCACGCCGCCCGCGACGACGGCTGGGTCATCGCCGTCTTCTCAGTGCCGGAGAGCGAGCGGAGGCACCGCTACCAACTCCGCTCCCGGCTCACCTGGCTGGGCTTCGGCACCGTCTCATCGGGGGTCTGGATCGCTCCCGGTCATGCGCTCGCCGACACCCGGGACCACCTGCAAAGGCACGGCTTGGACCAGTACGTCAACCTCTTCTACGGCGACTACGTGGCTTTCGGAGACCCGGCCGAACTAGTCGGCCACTGGTGGGACCTCGAAGCACTCCAGAAGCTGTACGACGATTTCGTTGCCGAGTTCACGCCAATGGCTGGGCGGTGGGCAGACCATGAGAGGAACACGCTGTCAGACCGGGACGCGTTCGTCGACTACGTCCACGTTCTGACGGCATGGCGGCGATTTCCCTACCTCGACCCCGGGCTCCCCAGTGCCCTCCTGCCAACGACGTGGTCCGGGACGAAGGCCGCAGATCTCTTCTTCGAACTCCGGAGCGCGCTCGAAAGACCGGCCCACCGCTTCGCGCGCGACCTGCTGGCCGACTCTTAGCTTGACCCTGAAGCTCCTATCGATCGTCAAGCGGCCGGAGATGTCGGGTCCGATGATCACAGGCCGTTGCTGTCGAGGGTTGAGACGGAAGCCGTCGGTAGCCGCTGCCACTCATTTTCCGTGCCTTTCCATGATCACCGCGTACAAGTGCACACCTGGTCCGAAGTCATCAACGACGCCTGGCACCGTCTTAAGTCCGTGGATCGAAGCCTCGACTACCGGGCCGATCGCGACGACGGAGTGGAATACCCGCGATCAAAGCATGCCCAGTTCCTGCCGCCCAGCCTCAGCGGCGGTCCCGACCCGTCACCATCGTCGGAGGACGGCCAGGACGGGCGTCGAGCGGGGATTCCGCCAACGGATCGAGCCCAGCCGGAGGTCAGGACAACTGGCCGTCGCAGTCCGGGAGCCTGAACGTCTACTCGGCGTGGCCGCCCTTCGGGCCTTGCGTCTTGCGTACTGGCCCATACGAATGGTTCACCGGCGCCTCAGGGTGAATGATGGCGTTGTGTGCCCCGAGTGGACGGCAGGCAGCCGCTCGCGAGCATACGTTGACTCGTGTGTCGCTGAGCTATGCCTTTGTGAACCTGAAGCCCGGGGTGGGAAAGACGACCAGCGCAGTCTGGTTGGCCCACGCACTTCACGAGTCGGGTTTCCCACCGCTACTGGTCGACGGCGACCCCGCCTCCTCCGCGCTGCGCTGGAGCGAATTGGCAGGTGGCTTCCCGTTTCCCGTGGTCGCCCTTCCGGTGGGCGATGTGCACCGGCGCGTGAACGACTTCCTGGGCGACCGGCAGGCCGTCGTATTCGACGCTCCGCAGTTGGAGGACCACGCGCACATCGCCCGCAGCATCATGCGGTACGCAAGCGAATGGATCGTGCCGGTGACTCCGGCTCCCATCGAGCTGGATCGCATGGCGCCCATCGGTGGCGAGATGGGCGACGTACAGTCCTTGCGCGTCCAGCCGGCCCACGCCGCCGTTCTGCTGAACCGAACGAATCGAGCCGACGCCACGCGTACCGGCCCCGACGCCGACGCCCGCGAAGCTCTCACCGAGCGGGGATTCGACGTGTTGTCCACGCACATTCCGCGACTCGACCTGTACGCCCAGTCATTCGGAAGTCCGGTGGTGGTCAAAGCCTCGGCGTACATGGACCTCGCAGACGAACTCATCAAGCGACAGGACAAGGCATGAATCAGCGCAAGGACACCTACCGGGCCGCATTGCAGCGCGGACCGGACGCCGTCGTACCGCGTCCCGTCAAAGTCACCCAGCTGCACACCCGGTACGTGCGGGTGACCATCGAGCTCGACACCGGCTTGCCGCGTGACCTCGTGCGGTGGGCAGGGGCACCGGTGTCCGCGATGGTGCGGGCCGGCGCCGCTGCGCTGCGACCCATGAGGAGCGCCCCGCAGGCCGAGTGACGCAGTCGTGCGTGAGCCGGCCTTCGCTCGACCGGTGAGTCGCCGGCTGCGGGAGACGCCCGACGGGACCCGGTCTCCACCGGCCGTTGCGGAGAGTCTCCGGCAAGGTGCAGGTCGCCGCGTGGCTGTCGGTGAACTCCCATACGGGTACGGACACGGCCGGCGGTCTTTCCACGTGCCCGAGGCGTGCTGGGATCACCGTGGGCGGCCGACCCGGGCGGGGAACGTGAGCGCGCTCACCGATCAGCGCCCGGTGGCGCCGAGCGCTCCACTCCCGCCGTCAGTGCCAGTCGCTGATACGGACGTCGTCGGGCGCCGGACTGCCGTGTCCGGTCTCCACGAACTCCTTGAGGCTCATCAGGAAGGTCGCCCACTTCGTGCTGCAGTGGTGCATGAACTCGACCGGCTCGCGCCAGCCCTCGTGTGTGAACAGGACGATCGTGTACTCGTCGCGCCGGCTGAGGCTCCAGTCGATCTCAGTCCCGACCCACTCCGCGGGTCCGTCCGTGACGCGCCACCGCACCCGGCCGGCGGGGTCGAGCTCCAGGATCTCCATGTCGAAGCCGCCGACGTCGCCGAACCGGAACGCCAGCCGGCCGCCGACCTCGCTCTTGCCGGTGGTGTCGGTCGTCCACCAGCCGGCGATGCCCTCGGGGGTTGCGATGGCCTGATAGACGTCGTCCAGCGACGCGACGGCGCCGATTCGATGCAGGATGTCGACCATGTTCATTCTCCTTCGGTGTTGTTGCGGCTGCGTTCGATCGCCTCCGCGATGCGTTTGATCCGGCGGAGTCGGGCGTCCCAGGTGGCGCCGACCGAGGCCAGTTGCGCGGCCGCGCGGGCGAGCTGTGCCTCGTCGACGTGGTAGCGCCGCTCGCGACCGGCCGGCTCGGCGTGGACCAGCCCGGCCCGGTCGAGGACGGCGAGGTGTTTCGACACGGCCTGCCGCGTGAGGGGGAGGCCCGCGCTGAGTGAGGTGGCCGTGCCGGGCCCGGACGCGAGGAGCAGGTCGATCAGGGTGCGCCGGGTCGGGTCGCCGATCGCCGACCACAGCTCGTCGTCCACCGGCGCGCTCATGGGGTCGACACCAGCCGCGCGATGTACGTGCCCAGCTGGGGGATGTAGTGGTCCCAGCCGCTCGCGTGCTCGCGGTACTGCTCCTCGAGGACGGCGATCTCCCAGCCCATCTCGCGGAACCCGGTCTCTGTCATCCGCACCCGGGTCCCTCGCTCTGTCGGCTCCAGGTCGAAGGTGACCAGCAGTGAGTCCCCGCCGCGATCGGTTTCGGAATAGCACCATCGGAACGAGAACCGCGACGGCGGGTCGACCTCGACGACGGTGAGCGTGACGGTCATCGTCTCCCCGGTCGCCTCGTCACGCCAGAAGAGCTCACCGGGCGCCCCTTCGACGGGCTTGAACCGGGCGTCGTCCGGCCACCACTCTCGCATGTGCTCCGGTCGGCTGATGACCTCGAAGACCACCTCGGGTGATGCGTCGACGTGGATGTCGCGCTCGATACTGCCGTACTCCATGCCCGAACCCTTTCGCAACCATTGGTTGCATGTCAGCGTACGTCGTGAGGCGCTTACGCGCAACTATTAGTTGCGGATTGATGAGGGTCGCCGAGTCCGTTGCACGCAGTGAAGGCCGAGGCCACGACGTCGGCCTCCAGGTCTCGTGCACGACCGCCGGAGCAGCAGGGTTTCCGGGAAGATGTCCGCCACCACCCGCCGCCTGTCCGGGTGTCGGCTGTGCCGATGACGTCGTCGCGCCGACGGCTGCCGGCCTTCCCGCCCTTTTCTGTGACGGCCTGCGGCGCCGCGGACCCAGCCCCGTCTTCGAGTGGCACACGGACGACCTAGAGTTGGCGCCATGAGCCGTTGGCAGGAGTTGACCGGGGGGACATCCGGACAGGACTACGCTGCGCGGTTCGCGGCTCTGGCCCGTGGCGGACAGGACGTGCACGGTGAGGCGCGGTTCTGCGCAGCGCTCATGCCCGCCGGAGCGCGGGTGCTGGACGCCGGGTGCGGTACCGGACGGGTCATGATCCGGCTTGCACAGCTCGGGTACGACTGTGTCGGGGTGGATCTTGATGCGTCGATGCTGGCGGTGGCGCAGAAGCGGGCGCCGGAACTGCCCTGGTTCCAGATCGATCTGGCTGAGTTCGAGTCGGACCTGCTCGGCATCGCGGCGGACTTCGATCTCGTGGTCGCTGCAGGCAACGTTTTCCCGTTGCTCGCGGCTGGCACCGAGGCCACGGTGGTCGAGCGCCTGGCCGCAGTCCTGCGCCCGGGTGGTCTGATGGTCGCCGGCTTCGGCCTGGACGAAGCCCATCTGCCGGTGCCGCCAGGCATCACCCTGGCGGAGTACGACGACTGTTGCGCCGCGGCCGGCCTCAGCCGCGTGGACCGCTTCGCCACCTGGGACGCTGTCCCTTACGACGGCGGCGGCTATGCCGTCAGTGTCCACCGTCGGTGAGGCCTTGCCCGACATGAGGAGACGCGGGGAGCGCACCGCGGACCTTGCACCACGAGGTGTCCTTGCGCGACCACGACCGTATCGTCAGTGGTCAACTCGCCCCTCGGGCACATCTTCGCCCCCTGAGCTCCGTTTCGCGGGCAGGGCGGACTGACACTCGCCTCCGGCTTCCAGCCGGGCGCGGGTGTTCTGTCGTTCTGGCCGGCTTGGTCTTCGCGGACGTAGGCGTTGGGTGTCCGGTGGGGGAGGGGCGGGGCGGCGCTGGAGCGGCCGTGCCGGCACCGGTAGGCGGCGCCCGCGCATTCCGCGGCGCAGTAGTCCCGTCAGGGTGTAGGCCCGTCCCGGTGCCGTGAGCCGGTCGGCGTGAGTGTGTCGGACGGTGACGAAGTCGGCCTCGCTGAGCCCGCCCGAATCGGCGGACTGGGGGCTGCCGACCGCGCTGGTGGGGTCCCGGCTAGGGGGCGGTTAAGGGTAGGGGGTGGGGGTGTGGAATGCGTACCGTAGTCGCTACCCGGGGTGATTCAGTAAATCTTGGTGCGGTGAAGGCGAGTTCATTTCCCGCGCCGCCATGTCTTTGACCGAGCAGCAGTCGCGTGACGTCTTCAAGGGTGAATTCGTTGCGCGCTGTCGGCTGCTCGCTGATCGAGGAGGGGGACAATGAGCTCTTTGGTCGAAGCTCTGCTCGACGGCGCCGACCCGGGCGAGCTGGAACGGCATGAGCTGCCCGCCGAATATCTGGCCGCACACCTGCGTGCGTCGGACGTCGAGAAATTCGGTGATGTCGCGGAAAAGGACGTCCGCGACACACTTCATGTCGGCCGGGTGCCGATGCCCGAGATTGCGCCCGACGAGGTCGTCGTCGCGGTGAGGGCCAGCTCGATCAACTACAACACGGTGTGGTCGGCCACGTTCGAGCCGGTGCCCACCTTCGAATTCCTGAAGCGATACGGCCGGCAGGGCGGCTACGCGGCCCGCCACGACCTGCCCCACCACGTCGTGGGTTCGGACGCGGCCGGGATCGTGGTCCGCGTCGGAGCGGGCGTGCGCCGCTGGCGCGTCGGTGACCACGTGGTGGTCAGCTGTGTCCAGGTCGACGAGCAGGAACCGGCGTCGCACGCCGACGCGATGCTCGGCACCGAACAGCGCATCTGGGGCTACGAGACCAACTTCGGCGGACTGGCCCACTTCGCCGTCGTGCGCGCCGGCCAGCTGCTGCCCAAGCCCGCCCACCTGACCTGGGAGGAGGCCGCCGGAGTCCTGCTCACCGCGGCGACCTCCTACCGCATGCTCGTCAGCGACAAGGGCGCGCGCATCAAGCAGGGCGACATCGTGCTGATCTGGGGCGCCACCGGCGGCCTGGGCGCGTACGCCGTGCAGATGGTGAAGAACGCCGGCGGCATCGCGGTGGGCGTGGTCAGTTCCGAGCGCAAGGCCGAGGTGCTGCGCCGGCTCGGCTGCGATGTGATCATCAACCGCAACGACATCGGCATGGGCCAGGACGCCGCCCCCACCCCGGAACGGACCATCGAACTGGGCAAGCGCCTCGGCCGGGAGATCCGGCGGCAGCTCGGCGAGGACCCGCACGTCGTGTTCGACTACATCGGCCGGGCGACATTCGGCATCTCCGTCTTCGTGGTACGCAAGGGCGGAACCGTCGTCACCTGCGGCTCCAGCACCGGATACGACCACCATTTCGACAACCGGTATCTGTGGATGAACCTGAAGCGCATCGTCGGCAGCCACGCCGCGAATCTCCAGGAACAGGCCGAATGCAATCGTCTTTTCCGGCTCGGTCATCTGTCGCCGATCGTCTCCGAGGTTTATCCGCTGCACGAGGTGGGCGAAGCGGCCCGACTGGTCCAGGAGAACAAGCACACCGGAAAGGTCGGCGTTCTCTGCCTCGCGCCCCGGGAAGGACTCGGGGTCACGGACCCCGAGACGCGGGCGCGTATCGGGGAAGCAAGACTCAACCCCCTCCGGAACACCGGAGCAAATGTGGACTGGAATGCGTCCGCGGTGCTCGAAGGGGCTGTCTGACGTGACGGACCACAATATAGGAATTCTCTCGACCGGCTCCTACCTGCCCAAGCGTGAAGTCGGCAACGACGAGGTCGCCGAGCGCGTCGGCGTCACCCCCGAGTGGATCGAACGGAAGACCCAGATACAGTCGAGGCGCTACGCAGCTCCGCACGAGGCGACATCCGACCTGGCAATCCGCGCCGGCGCCGCCGCCATGGAGCAGGCCGGGCTGTCCGCGGACGAGATCGACTACATCATCGTCTCCACCTCGACCGGTGACTTTCCCCAGCCGCCGACGTCGTACCTCGTGCAGCACGGGCTGGGGGCCTACGGCGCCGCGTGCTTCGACGTGAACGTCGTCTGCAGCGGCTTCGTGTACGCGCTGGCCCTGGCCCGCAGCCTGATCGCGCTCAACCCCGACAGGCGTGCGCTGGTCATCGGAGCCGACCTGTACTCCCGGATCCTCGACTTCGACGACCGCAGGACGGCCGTCCTGTTCGCCGACGGCGCCGGTGCGGCGGTCGTCGGCGCGGTCCCCGCACCGTACGGCATCATCGACACCGCCCTGACCAGCCGCGGCGACGCCCACCAACTGATCCGCGTGGAGGCCGGCGGCAGCCGGAACCCGGCGACGGCGGAGACCGTCGCGGAAGGCGGCCACTTCTTCCGGATGGACGGCCGCGCCGTACGGGACTTCGTCGCCGACAACGTGCCCCGGGCACTGGCGGAACTGGCGGAGAGCGTCGGCGTGGAACTCGCCGACGTGCACCACTTCGTGCCGCACCAGGCCAACGGCGTGATGCTCAGCGAGGTGGTCGAGCGCGCGGGTCTCGTCAACGCCCACACCCACCGCACGCTGAGGAAGTACGGGAATGTGGGCAGCGCATCGGTACCGGTCGCCCTCGACGAGGCCAACCGCACCGGGGCGCTGTCCGCCGGGGATCTGGTGCTGCTCGCCGGGTTCGGCGGCGGCATGGCCATCGGTGCATCACTTCTGACCTGGGGGACCGGCGCATGACCACGTTCAGCGACGCACTCACCACACCTGCGGACATCCACCCGGGCATCCACCGGGTAGGGGTCGTCGGCAGCGGCATCATGGGGACGGGAATCGCCGAACTGTGCGCCAAGGCGGGCCTGGACGTCACCGTCGCGGTCTCCTCCGACGCCTCCCTGGTGTCCGGACCCCAGCGGCTGACCCGGTCCCTGGAACGCGGGGTCGCCAAGGGCAAGCTCACCGAGCGGGAACGCGACGACGCCCTGGGCCGGGTGTCCTTCACCAGCGACCTGGGCGAACTCGCCGACCGGCAGCTGGTGATCGAGGCGGTCAAAGAGAACGAACAGCTCAAGCTGGACCTCTTCGCCGACCTCGACAAGATCGTCGAGGACCCGGACGCCATCCTCGCCTCGAACACGTCCTCCATCCCCATCGTGCGGCTCGCCCGGGCCACCAGCCGTCCGGCCCAGGTGCTCGGGATGCACTTCTTCAATCCCGTGCCGGTCCTGCCGCTGGTCGAACTGATCGACTCGGTGGTCACGGACAGCCGGGCCACCGCACGTGCCCTGACGTTCGTGTCGGACGTGCTCGGCAAGAAGCCGATCAGTTCGCCGGACCGAGCGGGCTTCGTGGTGAACGCCCTCCTGTTCCCCTACCTGCTCTCCGCCATCCGGATGGTCGACTCCGGTCTCGCCACGGCCGAGGTCATCGACCAGGGCATGGTCGAGGGCTGCTCGCACCCGATGGGACCGCTGCGCCTGGCCGACCTCATCGGCCTCGACACCACGGTCTCGATCGCCGAGGCGATGTACGAGGAGTTCAAGGAGCCGCTGTACGCGCCTCCGCCGCTGCTGCTCCGCATGGTCGAGGGCGGTCTGCTGGGCAAGAAGTCCGGCCGCGGTTTCTACGACTACGCCTGACCCGCGTACGCCCGACATCCGCGCGGGTACCGGGGTGAGCCCGGGCCCGCCGCCACGAGGTATCCGAGCACGTTCCTGCGCGCGATGGCCCTGCCGCGCGCGGTCGCCGAAAGGAAGAGCCACACCATGGCCACTGCATCCGTGTCCGGACGTCCGGAAGTCGACACGGTGCCGGGGGAACCCATCGCCGTCGTAGGAATGTCCTGCCGCTTCCCCGGGGCCCCCGGGCCGGAGGCGTACTGGCAGCTGCTGCACGCCGGTGAGAGCGCCGTGTCCGACCGGGTGCCCGACGGGCGGCCCGGTCTGCCCGGCGACACGGTGATCAGGCCGGCCGGATTCCTGGACAGCGTCGACGCGTTCGACCCCGAGTTCTTCGGCATCACGCCCCGTGAGGCGGCGAGCGCCGACCCGCAGCAGCGGCTCATGCTCGAACTCGCCTGGGAAGCGCTGGAGAACGCCGGCCTCGTCCCGGCCGCGATCAAGGGCACGCGGGCCGGTGTCTACCTCGGCGCGATCTGGGACGACTACGCCAGGCTCGTCCACCAGTACGGGGCCCAATCGGTCTCCCACCACACCATCACCGGCGTCAGCCGGAGCATCATCGCCAACCGCATCTCCTACCTCCTCGGCCTGCGCGGCCCCAGCCTGGTCGTGGACTCGGCCCAGTCGTCCTCGCTGGTCGCCGTCCAGCTCGCCTGCGAGAGTCTCCGCAAGGGCGACTGCGCGCTGGCACTGGCCGGCGGAGTCAGCCTGAACCTGGTGCCCGAGGGCTTCGTGGTGGCCGAGAAGTTCGGCGCCCTGTCACCCGAGGGCCGCACGTACACCTTCGACGAACGCGCCAACGGTTATGTGCGCGGTGAGGGCGGCGGCGTCGTCGTCCTGAAGACGCTGAGCCGGGCGCTCGCCGACGGCGACACCATCCACGGCCTCATCCGCGGCGGAGCTGTCAACAACGACGGGGGCGGCGACAACCTCACCGCCCCCAGCCGGGCCGCGCAGGAGGACGTGCTGCGCCGCGCCTACGACCAGGCCGGCGTCGCCCCCGAGGCCGTACGCTTCGTCGAACTGCACGGCACCGGCACCCCGCTCGGCGACCCCATCGAGGCGGCCGCGCTCGGCACCGTGCTCGGTGCCGGCAGCGGACGGGCCGCCGACTCCCCCCTGCTCGTCGGCTCCGTCAAGCCCGCCATCGGGCACCTGGAGGGCGCCGCCGGCATCGCGGGCCTGATCAAGGCGGTGCTCTGCGTACGGGAACGGACCCTCGTCCCCAGCCTCAACTTCCGCTCCGCCAACCCGTCCATCCCGCTCGACGAGCTGAGGCTGCGGGTCAACGACGGCCTCAGCCCGCTGGACACCCCCGACGGCACCCCGGTGCTGGCCGGCGTCTCCTCCTTCGGCATGGGCGGTACCAACTGCCACCTCGTCCTCTCGGACTGGACCCCCGCCTCGGAGAGCGCGCGGACCCCGGACCGGTCCGCCCCCGCCCGCACCCCCGGGATGCCCACCCCCGTGCCGGTGTCCGGCCGGACCGCCGACGCACTGCGCGCCCAGGCAGGCGCGCTGCGCACCCACCTCGAGACCCACCCCGACCAGAGCCTCGGCGACGTCTCCCACTCGCTGGCGACCACACGCACCCACTTCGAGCACCGCGCCGTGCTGCTCGCCGCCGACAGGGACGAGGCGCTCACCGGGCTGTCCTCGCTCGCCTCCGGAGAGACTCCCGCCGGAGCGGCGGCCGGTACGGTCCGGCCCGGCGAACTGGCCTTCCTCTTCACAGGACAGGGCAGCCAGCGGGCCGGTATGGGCCGCGCACTGTACGACACCTACCCGGTCTTCGCCGCCGCCCTCGACGACGTCTGCGCCCTGCTCGACCGGCACCTCGACCGCTCCGTCCGGGACCTGATGTTCCTCGCGGAGGACTCCGAGGACGCCGGCCTGCTGCACCTCACCGGATACACGCAGGCCGCGCTCTTCGCGTACGAGACGGCCCTGTTCCGCCTGCTGGAGGACTGGGGTGTCACCCCCGACGTCGTCCTCGGCCACTCGGTCGGCGAACTGGCCGCGGCACACGCCGCCGGCGTCCTCTCCCTCCCGGACGCCTGCGCCCTCGTCGCGGCCCGCGGCAGACTGATGCAGCAACTGCCGTCCGGCGGCGCGATGGTGTCCGTCCAGGCCTCGGAGCAGGAGATCCTGCCCACCCTCGCCGGACGGGAGGGCCAGGTCTCCGTCGCGGCGGTCAACGGCCCGCTGTCCACCGTGCTCGCCGGTGACGAGGACGCCGTGCTCGCCGTCGCCGAGCAGTGGCGCGAGCGGGGGCGCAAGACCAAGCGACTGCGTGTCAGCCACGCCTTCCACTCGCCGCGCATGGACCCGATGCTCGACGCCTTCCGCGAGGTCGCCTCCGGACTCGCCTACGAGCCCCCGAGCATTCCCGTGGTGTCCAACCTCACCGGGCGGCTCGTCTCCGCGCAGGAGATCAGCACCCCCGACTACTGGGTGCGCCACGCCCGGGAGGCCGTCCGCTTCCACGACGGCATGCGCGCGCTCGAGGAAAGGGGGGTCCGCTCCTTCCTGGAGGTGGGACCGGACGCGGTGCTCGCGGCGATGGGCCGCGACTGCGTGTCCGCGGAGCACGAGGAGGAGACCGCCTTCCTGCCGACGGCGCGGCACGGCCGGCCGGAGGTCCCCGCGCTGCTCGGCGTGCTCGCCGAACTGCACGTCCGCGGTACCACCGTGGACTGGCACCGCACGACGGCCGACCGGGGCCGCCGCCGCGTCCCCCTGCCCACGTACCCCTTCCAGCGCCGCTCCTACTGGCTGCAGGCCCCGGAGCGTACGGGCGCCGACGTCAGCTCGGCGGGACTCGCCCCGATCGACCACCCGCTGCTCGGAGCGGTCGTACCACGCGCCGAGGCCGGGGAACTCATCCTGACCGGACGGCTGTCCGCGCAGGCCCAGCCCTGGCTCGGCGACCACCGCGTGTACGACGAGATCGTGGTGCCCGCCGGTGTCTTCGTGGAACTGGCCCTGCAGACGGGTGCCGAGACGGGCGCCGCTCACATCGAGGAACTGACGCTGGAGTCACCGCTGGTTCTGCCCGCGGACGGCGGGGCGCGGTTCCAGGTCGGCGTCGGAGCGCCGGACGCCGAAGGGCGGCGCGCGTTCTCCGTGCACTCCCGGCCCGAGGACACCGACACGGACGTCTCCTGGACCCGGCATGCCGCCGGCACCCTCGTCCCGGCCCGTCCCGAAGTCCGGTCCGACCTGAGCGTCTGGCCTCCCGCCGGGGCCGCACCGATCGCCGCCGACGACCGCGAGACGCCCCTCGTCCCGGCCTTCGCGACCCTGCGGGCGGCCTGGACCCTGGGCGAGGACCTCCTCGCCGAGGTGGCCCTCGACGCCGAACACCGCGACGGAGCCGCCCGCTTCGCCGTGCACCCCGGCCTGCTCGACACCGCCCTGTACGCGCTCGCCGCGAACCGGGCGTCCTCCGCCGGCACCGATCCCACCGCGGTGTGGCTGCCCACCGAGTGGAAGGGCATCGCCGTGCACGCGGCCGGAGCGGAGACCCTGCGGGTCCGGATCGCCCCCGCCGCCGGAGCAGCCCGGACCGGTGCGGCCGGTCCCTTCTCGCTCACCGTGGCCGACGGCGCGGGCCTGCCGCTCGCCACGGTCGACGCCGTCACCCTGGCCCTCCTGCCCGAGGAAGCGGTACGCCGTGCGGCCGGAACACCCGCTCAGGAGGCACTCTTCCAGATCGACTGGACCCGCCTGGCGCTCACCGCGGGCGACGCGCGGTCCGGCCGGTGGGCCGTGGCGGGAGACGCCGGCCTGGCCGCCGCCCTCACCACCGCCGACGCGGGAGTGGTGGTCCACCCGGACATGACCGCGCTGATCGAGGCGACCGGTTCCGCCACCCCCGAGGCGGTCCTCGTACAGTGCCCCACGCCGCCGGTCGCCGGCCCGGCCGGCGCGGTCGCCGAAGCCGTTCGCACCGCCGTCGGGGACACCCTCGCCCGGGTGCGGTCCTGGCTGGAGGACGACCGGCTCGCCGGCTCCCGGCTGGTGCTCGCCACCCGCGGGGCCGTGGCCACCGGCACGGCCGGCGACGACCCCGACCTGGTGGGCGCCGCGCTGTGGGGCCTGCTACGGTCCGTGCGCGCCGAGTACCCCGGCCGGGTCGGCCTGCTGGACCTGGGCCGCGAGCGGGAGTCACTGCGCTCGCTGCCCGCCGCGCTCGCCTCCGGGGAACCCGAACTCGCCCTGCGCAACGGCTCCGTCCTGGTTCCCCGGCTGCAACGGTCGCGGATCCCGGCCGGCCCGGCTCCCGCGTGGGAGTCCGGCGGTACCGTGCTGATCACCGGCGGCACCGGCGGGCTCGGCTCCCTGGTGGCCCGTCACCTGGCCGCCGAACAGGGCGTGCGCCATCTGCTCCTGGTCAGCCGCGGTGGTTCCGGCGCCGAGGGTGCCGTCGAACTCGCCGCCGACCTGCGGGCGTCGGGCGTGCACGTGACCGTCGCGGCCTGTGACGTCGCCGACCGGGACGCCCTGGCCGCACTGCTCGCCGGCATCCCCGACGAGCATCCGCTGACCGCCGTCGTGCACGCCGCCGCCGTCCTGGACGACAGCGTCGTCGCCACGCTGACCCCGGAGCAGATCGAGCGGGTGCTGCGCCCCAAGGTGGACGCGGCACTGAACCTGCACGAGCTGACGAAGCATCAGAGACTTTCGGACTTCGTCCTGTTCTCCTCCGTGATCGGCACGGTCGGCAACGGCGGCCAGGCCGCCTATGCGGCGGCCAACGCCTTTCTCGACGGTCTCGCCCACCGGCGCAGGGCCCAAGGGCTGCCCGCCCTCTCGCTCGCCTGGGGACCGTGGGACCACGAGGAGGGGCTGATCCGGGGCCTCGACGACGCCGACCGGGCCCGGCTCCGCCGCCTCGGCCTGCAGCCGCTCGGCGTGGACGAAGGGCTCGCCGCGCTCGGCACGGCCCGGGCGGTGGACGCGCCCGTCGTCGTCCCCGCCCGCTTCGACCGCGCCGCCCTGCGCACCAGGGCGGCCGAGGAGGAACTGCCCGGCGCCCTGCGCGGCCTGGTCACCCTGCCCAGGCGCCGGGCCTCCGCCGCGCAGCCGCACCCCGCGACCGGCACGCCCGCCACCGGCCTCGCCCGGCGAATCGCGGACCTGTCCGGGGACGACGCCGAGCGGCTGGTGGACGAAGTCGTCCGCACCCAGGTCGCCGCCATCATGGGCTACTCCTCCCCGGACGCCGTCGACGCCTCCCGTACGTTCAAGGACCTCGGCTTCGACTCCCTCACGGGCGTGGAACTGCGCAACAAACTGAGCGCGGCGGCCGGAATCCGGCTGCCGGCCACGCTCGTCTTCGACCAGCCCACGACCGCGGCCGTCATCGGCTACCTGCGCTCCGAACTCCTGCACGAGCGGCGGAGTCCCCTCGTCCCGCAGACCCCGGCCACCGTCGCCGGGGACGACGACCCCGTCGTCATCGTGGGGATGGGGTGCCGGTATCCGGGTGGTGTGGGGTCGCCGGAGGATCTGTGGCGGTTGGTGGTGTCGGGTGGGGA
>NZ_JAGXJL010000099.1:0-6036 GCF_019091475.1 Streptomyces sp. GbtcB6
ATGGCGAGTGCCTCGAGGTTCTTCGTGGTACGTTTGATCTTGATCAGCAGGTCGGTTCCGATGTTGACCGACCCGATGATCGCGACTCCCACCCTGTCCGTCATCACTCTCCCTTTTCCTCCGAGAAGCGGGCGGTGATGGTGCCGAGCGGCTCGATCGTCACCTCGAAGACGTCCCCGGGGAGCACCGGGACCATCGGCCCGAGCGCCCCGGAGAGCACCAGGTCCCCCGCGCGCAGCGGCGAACCGAACTCGATCGCGGTCGCGGCGAGCCAGCCGAGTGCGTTGAGCGGGTCGCCGAGACAGTCGCGCCCGGTGCCGCTGGAGACGGTCTCGCCGCCGCGCCGCATCGTCATGACCGCGTCCACCGGCTCGAAGACGTCCAGCGACCGTCCCTCGTCACCGAGTACGAAGACCCCGGACGAGGCGGTGTCGGCCACCGTGGCCGTGATGCCGATCTTCCAGTCGGCGATACGGCTGACGACGATCTCCACGGCCGGGTAGGCCGCTTCCACGGCCCCCCGCAGCACGGACAGGTCCTGGGCGTCGGTGAGGTCGCGGCGCAGCAGGAACGCCACCCCGGCCTCGGCCTTGGGCTGCAACAGCCTGCCGTAGGGCACCACGTCACCGTCGGCGTAGCGCATGTCGGCAAAGAGGACACCGAAGTCGGGCCGGTCGACCCCCACCTGCGACTGCACCGCCGCGGAGGTCAGTCCGATCTTCCGCCCGATCAGCCGGGCGCCGGCGGCCAGCCTGCGTTCGGTGACGGTCTGCTGCACCCGGTAGGCGGTCGCGATGTCGGTCCCGCCGATGAGGTCGGTGACCGGCCCGCACGCCCGCCCGGTGGAACTCGCCTGCTCCAGCCGGGTGGCCGCCGCGAGCACGGCTTCCGTCCCGGCCGTCATGAGTGTCCTCCGCGGGCGGCCGTCCACCGGCACCGCGGTGTGCGGGGCCGGCGGATCGCGGCCGGGGCCGGGGCCGGTCGTCGCGGGTTCGCGGTCATCACCGCTTCGTCCATCACGCCCTCATCGTCCGGCGTCGGCCACGCCTGCGGACGCCATGTGCCCGCTGAGCGGGACAGAAGTGATCAGCGGGCGCGGCCGCGGCCGTGGCGTGGAGGTGGCCGTCAGGCGGCGGGAGATCTCGGCGGCGATCCACTTCACGTGGAACTTCAGCTCGTCGACGCGGATGCGCTCCTGCGGGCCGCACACCGAGATACCGGCGACCGCCTGGTTCATGACGAGAACGGGTGCGGCCACGCAGGACACCCCGGAGACGGACTCGCCGGTCTCCGTGGCGTATCCGGTGCTGCGGATCCGTGCGAGGACGGCTTCCAGGGCCTGGGGCGTGGCGATGCTGGCCTCCGTACGGCGGCCCAGATCCCTCCAGAGGTACTCGTCCACCACCTCCTTGGGCGAGTGGGCGAGGATCGCCTTGCCCACCGCGGTGCAGTGGGCCGGGAAACGGCCCCCGATCCTGGACGGCAGGGTGCTGGCGAAGTTCCCGCCGACCTTCTCCAGGTAGACGACGTCCTGCCGGTCGAGTACCGCCAGGTGCACCACGTGTCCGGTGGCCGTGCACAGTTCCTGCAACAGGGGCCTGGCGGCCTCGTTCATCCGGGTGCGGTGCACGACCAGGCTGCCGATCTCGAACATCCGCAGTCCCAGCCGGTACTCGTTGTCGTACCTGCTCAGCAGGCGGGCGTTGACCAGCTGTTGGAGAATCCGATGCACGGAGGAGCGCGGGAGACCGCTGCGTGCGCTGATCTGCCCCAGGTTGAGCGGTCCCGTGGACCGCTCGAAGACACCCAGGATCATGACGACCCTGTCGACCATACTGGACGGGGATTCGGACACGGTGACCTCCTGAGCATCCCTGGACGGCGCCCTGGTCGGCACCGGGCGTCGTCCAGCGGGTCCCTCATGGGGAAAGACTTCATCGGCTCTGCATCGTCAGATCACTTCGGATCACTTCGGATCACTGCGG
This sequence comes from Streptomyces sp. GbtcB6, assembly GCF_019091475.1. Classification (NCBI taxonomy): domain Bacteria; kingdom Bacillati; phylum Actinomycetota; class Actinomycetes; order Kitasatosporales; family Streptomycetaceae; genus Streptomyces; species Streptomyces sp. GbtcB6. The sequence goes on from NZ_JAGXJL010000099.1 coordinate 1,986, forward strand.
ACTCCCGGCGGAGCCCGCTCTTGGTCGGAGCGGCTCGTCCCGGCCGGTCGGCCGGGTCTTGGTCAGACAGGTAACTCCCGGTAGGGGCCGGCGAGATGACCGCCGTCGGCGGTGAACTGGGAGCCGGTGCAGTACGACGCCTCGTCCGAGGCGAGGAAGAGGGCCAGGGCCGCGACCTCCTCCGACCGGCCCATGCGGGCCAGGGGCTGCCGCCCTACGGTGCGGGCCAGTCGCGCCGAGCGGGCCTCGCCGATCGAGCGGACCAGAGGTGTGTCGATGACCCCCGGGTGCAGGGAGTTGACCCGGATCCCGAGGGGGCCCAGATCGATCGCCATCGACCGGGTGAGTCCGGTGAGCGCGTGCTTCGACGCGACATAGCTCGCCATCGAGCCGATGCCGGTCAGCCCGTCGATCGACGACACGTTGATGATCGAGGCGCCGCGGCCCTTCCGCAGCAGGGGCAGCAGGGCGCGGATGCCGTAGAAGGCGCCGTGGACGTTGACGTCGAAGAGCCGGAGGTGGTCCTCGACGTCGAGTTCGTCCACCCGGCCCAGCCGTGCGGGTGCGATCCCCGCGTTGTTGACCAGGACGTCCAGGCGCCCGAACCGCTCGCGCACGGTGTCGGCGGCGGCGCTCCAGTCCGCGACGGAGGTGACGTCGAGATGGACGTAGCAGCCCGCCACCGAACGTGCGGTCGCCTCGCCGCGATCGTCCAGTACGTCACTGACGACGACCTCGGCGCCCTCCCGCGCGAACAGAGCGGCCTCGCAGGCGCCTTGGCCGCGCGCGGATCCGGTGATCAGTGCCACCTTGCCGTGCAGTCTTCCTGTCATGATCGCCCCTCAGGCCATGGACGCGCCGCCGTTGACGCGGATCACGTGTCCGGTGACGCAGCGGCTCGCGTCCGACGCCAGATAGAGCACGGCGTACGCGGAGTCGATGGCTTCGGCCACCGTTCCCAGCGGAGCAGCGGCGGCCATCTTGCCCGCGAGTTGGTCGAACCCGCTCTGCTGGAACTCGCCCGCGTCGTCCACGTGCCGCTGCCGGGTGATGCCGGTGTCCGTCCAGCCGGGTGCGACGCCGTTGACCCGGATGCCCCGGGGTCCCAGCTCGACGGCGAAGGTCCGGGTCAGCGCCTCGCCGCCCTTCTTGGCAGCGGCGTAGGAGCCGGTGCCGGCGGTGGCGAAGTCGATGATCGTGGAGAGTGTGTTGACGATGCTCGACCCCGGGCGCATCACCCGCGCCGCGGCCTGACTGCCGTAGAGCACGCTCTTGAGGTTGACCGACAGGATGCGGTCGAACTCGTCCGGCGGGACCTCGGCGAGCTGACGGCGGATCATGATGCCCGCGTTGTTGACGAGGACGTCCAGCCGTCCGAGTCCGGAGACGGTCTCGTCGACCAGCGCGCCCATGGCGGCCGGATCCGCCACGTCCACCCGGCGGGCCACGGCCTCCCCGCCTTCCTCCTTGATGCCGGCCACGGTCTCCTCGGCGCCCGCCAGGTCCAGATCGGCGACGACGGCCCGGGCGCCGGCCGCGGCGAGGACACCCGCGCTCGCCCGTCCGATACCGCACCCGGCGCCGGTGACCACGGCCACCTTTCCGGTCAGCCGGAACACGTTCGACGGGTCCATCTCACTCCTCCCCGCCGTGGTACGGCGGTGCTGCGCTGGTGTGGTCACTAGGGCGGCGGGCGCGCTTCGAACGGCTCGTCATGTCGCCCCCGCCCCCGCGGGTACGACGTCCCGTCCGAGCCCGGCGGCCACGTGCGGGACGACGCCCTCGGCGAGGCTGCGGTGCCCCGCGTCCCCTGGATGGATGCCGTCCACGAGGTGTTCGGGCGCTACGAGGTCCAGTCCCGGCACGAGGGTCACTCGGTCGTCCCCTCTCGCCTCGGCGAACCGGCGCACCGCCTCCTCCAGGGCGGCACGGAGGTCGGCGAGGCTCGCGCCGAAACGGTTGGGGACGTGTTCCGCGTCCGGGCGGACGATCGGGCTCACCACGACGACCGGGACCTCGGGAAGGCCTTCGCGCACGGCGGTGAGGTAGAGCCGCATGCTCTCCGCGATCTGGGCGGTGCTGGTCGGCAGGGACGAGTGGGCGTTGGTTCCCCAGGCCAGGGTCACGGCCTCCGCCCCGGAGGCGGCCAACACGTCGGCGGTCAGGAGTTCGCCGCGCGCCGCCCCCGCGAAACCGAGGTTGACCAGGTCGAGTCCGAGGGTGTCGGCGACCTGTGAGGGCCACGCCAGGCCGGGCTCCGTGACCGACCAGCCCTGCGTGATGGAGTCGCCGTAGACCACCCAGAGAGGGCCCCGCGCAGCGGGTTCCGGACGCTGGTCACCCGCAAGGCCGACCACCGTCACCTCCGTCGACTCGGGCAGGTACACCCGCACCACGCGGTCCCGGTCCCGCTCCGGCAACCGCACGCGCACCGTTCCGTCCCGGGAGGGCAGGGGGACCAACTGAGAGGGGCTCCCCGGCACTCGTACGACGAATCCCTCGGGGACGGTGGGGGCCGGCACGGTGGTCCGCTCCCCCACCTCCACCGTCAGCTCGACCGTCGACACCGGGCCGGTGAAGGCGAGATGGACGCCGGCCGGCACGCGGGCGGCCCGCACGGTGTCGGCCGTCAGCTTCGCGCACCCCGCGAGCGGCAGCCGTGAGCCGCCCTCGGCCCACGACAGTCCCGGCAGCACACCACGGAGAAAGGGTTCCGGCTGCACCTGGATCATTCGGGGTTCACCTCTCCATCGGGCGGCGGACGCGGATCCGTGCGGCACGGTCGCGGTGTCCCGCTCCCCCAAGTCCGGACTTGGGCCGGGGCGTTGAACACTTCTCGCTTATTCATCTAACTTCTTTAACGGATATGGCTATATTAACGAGGTGGCTCCAGCGGGCGTCAAGGAACGTGTCACCACCTTCTGCGGCGCCTTGCGGACCGGCCCCTCGGCAGAGAGGGAGGCACGATGGGCATCACCGAACTCACGCCCGACTACCGCGGTCTGATCGATCTCAAGGGCAGACATGTCCTCGTACTCGGCGGGGGGCTGGGCATCGGCCGGCAGACCTGTCTCGCCGCGGCGAACGTCGGTGCCAGGGTGTCCGTGGTCGACCGGGATCCCGAGCGCGCCGTCGCGGTAGCCGACGAGGTCGACGGCCTGGCCCTCACCGGTGACGCCACCGACCGCGCGGATATGGAGCGGCTGGTCGCCGGAGCCGTCGCACGCTTCGGTCCGCTGCACGGACTGGCGGACATCGTCGGCATCTCCGACAACGGCCCGCTGGGCGAGGTGACCGACGAACTCTGGCAGCGCGGACTCGATCTGAATCTCCGCCATGTCTTCCTCGCCCTTCAGGTCGGCGCGAAGGCCATGACGGAGGGGGGCTCCATGGTGTTCGTCGGCTCCGTCTCGGGTCTGCGCTCCGCCCCCCACCACGCCGTGTACGGCGCGGCGAAGGCGGGCCTCGTCAACCTGGTCAGTACGGCGTCCCTCGAACTCGGACCGGACATCCGGGTGAACGTCGTGGCACCCGGTCAGACGGCGACCCCTCGCGTGGCCGAGCGGCACCCCGAGCCCGACTACTACGACAGGGCCGCCGGACAGGTGCCGTTGGGGCGGGTGGGCAGGACGAGTGACATCGCGTCGGCCATCCTGTTCTTCCTGACGGACCTCTCGGCCTGGATCACGGGGCAGACCCTGGTGGTCGACGGCGGCGCGGGCCGGAAGTTCGCCTACAACCTCTGACGCGTCCACGGACGGGCCGGTGTGTACCCGGGCCGTCCACGGATGGGCCGGTGCCGCCCCGGGAACCCCGGGGCCGCGCCGGCCCGCCGCTCTCGTGCGTCACAGGTACTCGGCGATGGCCTCCTCGATCATCGTGCGGGGCTTGGCTCCCACCAGCGTCGTCACGAGCTCCCCGCCGGAGAACAGCAGGAGCGCGGGGATCGAGGAGACACCGTGCCGCTGGGCCGCCCGGGGGCTCTCGTCCAGGTTGACCTTCACGATGTCGAGGGCCCCCTCGTGCGCCTCGGCCAGCGCGTCGAGGATGG
>NZ_JAGXJL010000099.1:6046-17395 GCF_019091475.1 Streptomyces sp. GbtcB6
CCCCCCGCACCAGGGCACCCAGAAGCCCACCAGCCCCGGTCGCCCGGCCCCCTGGACGGCCTCGTCGAAGTCGTCGTCGGTGACCGCGCGGACGACTGCCGCCATGAGCGTGCCTCCTTCCTCCGCCTGCGCGCGGGACTACGCGAGGGCGGTGATCTTCACGGTGATCGGCGTGGTCATCGTGCCGAAGACGAACTCCTTGGGCGTGCCGTGCCCGGCGACGGCGATGTTGATCGCGGCCGGGTCGTTGAACGCCTGGATCGTCTGGGTCCGCTGCTCCTCGGGGGTGAGCTGGAACATCCACTCCCACTCGGGCCGGACCAGGCCGCGCTCCCGGAAGTCGATGAACGGTGCGACGACGTCCCAGATCCGCGGCCGGATGTTGTGCAGCAGAAACCTCTTCACCGCGTCCTTGCTCAGCCCCGCGTCGGCGAACTTCCTCGCCGTCTCCGGGGGCAGCAGGTAGAACAGCCCGTCCTCGTTGCCTTCGAGGCCGGCCAGGGTGCTCGTCATGAAACCGACCTGGGTGAGCGTGGGGGTGCGCGCCGCGATGGACCGGATACGGCGGTCCGCCGGTCCGTGGTTGGAGCCGAGGTCCCACTCCCCCACGGTGTGCACCACGGTCACGGTGCTGTCGTCGGGCCGCAGGCCCTTGCCGACCTGGTACGGCTCCCAGGGACTCTCGTCCTCGTTCTCGCCGAACACCTGGATGTTCTTGCGTACGGTGCCGATGGTGTCGAGGTCCATGCGTCCGGGTATCCACGCGCCGAGGTTGCGCAGCGTCAGGGCGACCGCCCGCCCGATGCGGATGTTGACCCGGTTGTTCAGGCCCGGCCCGAGCGGGCTGCGCCCGCTGTTGATGCCGAGCTTCTTCACGAGCGGTCCGTTGACGAGGATCACGGGCGCGAAGGCCCCGGTCGACATCAGGACCGAGAGGTTCATCGGAGGGGGGCACGCGTGGATCGCCTTGAGCGCGGCGATCACTACCGGCAGCTCCTCCGGACGGCACCCGGCCATGGCGGCGTTGACCGCGATCCGTTCCAGGGTTCCGTGGCCGTGCAGCGGCGGGATGGTGAGGATCAGTTCGTCCCGGGGCAGCCCCTGGGCCGCCTCGATGATGGCCTCCACCTTCGCCCGGGTCGGCGGGTGGAGCGGCAGTCCGTCACCGAAGTCCTTCTGGAGGTAGAACTCGTTGAAGGCCTCGACGGCCGCCACCGGGTCCTGGCCACGGAAGGTGTACGTCTCCTGCCGCTCCTCGTCGTCCTCCTGCTCGGCGGTGTCGGCCGGGGCGGCGGCGGGAGTCTGGGTGAGGGCCTTGATGATGTCGTCCGCCACCGGCAGCGTCTGCTCGGTCGCCTGTTCCGGCGTGAGTGCGGTGAAGACGCGGGGCACGACGACGTACTGGAGCCCGGGGACGCCGAACACCTTGGCGCTGGTGTCCGTGTCGCGCTCGAAGCCCCGGGCCACGATCGTGACTTGAGGGACGCCCGCCTTCTCGGCCTGCGCGCCGTCGTGGATCAGCCAGGACGTGCAGGCGCCGCAGTCCGCCGTGGCGCCGACGAGGGCGTCGCTCTCCTCGATGGCCCGCCGCAGCAGCCCGGGGTCGAAGCGGATGGAGCCGGGGTAGAGACGGATCTTGAGGTCCGGGTAGGTCTCCTTGATCTTCTCCGCCACCGCCTGGAGCGCGATCTCGGCGTTGGGCTTGCTGTTGGACAGCAGGCCCAGCACCTTTCCGTTCAGTGTGTCCAGTCGCGGGGCCAGGGAGGTCTCCGCGGAGTCCAACTTGTCCGCGGTCGGATTGACCACCTCAAAGGTGGCCTGGTCTACGCCGGCTTCGGTCGTCACGGCTTCTCCTCATGGATTTAGTTATCTGTATCAGTTATACGATTGAACTCATTGGGTTCGTCAATACTCCGGTCGGAGATTGCCGGCCGCCGGGACCTCGACGTCAGCAACCACATCACCGCGACCCCGGTCACCGCGGCGGCGACCACCAGCCAGCCCGCCGCCCGCGGCCCCGCCGTCCGGGTCAACTGGGCGGCCAGATAGGGCGTGAGACCACCGCCGGCGACGGCGCCGGCGTTGTAGGCGAACGCCACCGCCGTGTAGCGCACCCGGGTCGGGAACGCCTGGGTCAACGTGACGTACATCGACGGCGCCGCCGCGTAGCTGAACGCGAGCGCCAGGACGTACAGGGCGCCGGCCGCGACGAGCGCCCAGGCACCGCCGGAGCGCACACTCCGCATGCCGTACAGCACGGGGAAGACCAGGGCGGCCGAACCGCCGAGGCCGAGCAGCATCGCCGACCGGCGTCCGAAGCGGTCGGTCCACCAGCCGCCCACGAGGAACCCGCCGGCCCCGAGGAACAGGCAGACCGCCGACAGCCAGTACACCTTGATGGGCGGCACTTCCAGGACCGAGAGCAGGTAGACGCTCATGTAGTTGACCAGCACGCCGAGCACCATGGTGACGACGAGGTTGAGCACCGCCGAGACCGTGATCATGCGCCAGTGACCGCGCAACGCGGTGCGCACGGGCGACCGTTCGACCGCTTCCGCCTCGGCCAGGGAACGGAACTCCGGGGAGTCCTCGACCCGCACCCGGTAGACCACCACCGCGAGCGTCATCGCCGCGGACAGCAGCAGCGGGATGCGCCAGCCCCCGTGCGCCATGTCCTTCGCGCCCAGAACCGTCACCAGCAGACCGACCACCGCCGGGGAGACGGCGACCCCCAGGCTCGAACCCAGGGGGATGAGTGCCTGGAACCGTCCGCGTCTGCGGCCGCCGTCGGACTCCGCCACCAGCGTGGCGGCACCCCCGATCTCACCGCCCGCGCAGAATCCCTGCACCATCCGGACGAGGACCAGCAGGACGGGCGCGGCGACTCCGACCGTGCCGTAGGTCGGCAGCAGCCCCATGAGGGTGGTCGCGCCGCCCATGCCGATGACGGTGACGAGCAGCGCGAAGCGGCGCCCGCGCCGGTCGCCGAGCCGGCCGAAGAACAGCGCGCCCAGCGGGCGGGCGAGATAACCCACCCCATAGACGCCCAGGGAGGCGAGGATGCCCGTGCCCGGGTCGTCCGCCGGGAAGAACAGTGGCGCCGTGTACACGACCAGGAAGCCGTAACAGGTGAAGTCGTAGAACTCGATGAAGGTCCCGAGCATGCTCGCGGTCCCCACCCGTACGGCGTTCGTACGAATGCGCCTGGAGTCATGCAGCGCGGACGGGGTCGGCGTGGCTTTCGACATCCTTGTCTCCGCCTGACGGTGTATGAGTGTCTGTGGACTGTCCGGAGCACGCCTGGCAGGGGCGGCCCACGGGGTTCACGGATGGACGACGACCTTGAAGGTCCCCGGCGGCCTGGCGGCGGCGACCTCGAAGGCGCCCGCGGCCTCGTCGATGCCGAACCGGTGGGTGATCAGGGTCCGGGCGATCTCCGGCCGGTCGGCCAGCATCCGCGCCGAGCAGGCGAACTCGCGGGGGCCCGTGGCGTCCTGGGCGTATCCCATCGAGGGCACGACGCGGGCCTCCTTGAGGAAGGCGGCCATGTGGGGCCAGGTGATGCCGGGCGGGAAGACACCGACCGTCACCACCGTGCCGAGGGGGCGCACCAGCTCGATCGCACGGTTCAGCCCGCTCTCGCTGCCGCTCGCCTCTACGACGACGTCGTACAGCCCCGACGGCCGGGCCGCGCCGAGGCGTTCGCCCGCCTCGGTCTGGAAGGGGTGCCTGGCCACCAGGGCCACCTCCGCGGCCTGCATGCGCAGGGAGGCGGCAGCGGCCAGCATCCCGATGGTCCCGGCCCCCACCACGGCGACACGGGTGGTGGGACCGATCTCGCCCCTGCGGCAGGCGTGCCAGGACACCGCGCTCGGTTCGACGAGCGCGGCGTCGTCCAGGGACAGTCCCGGCGGCAGCGGTACGAGTGCCGACCGCGGGGCCCGGTAGTACTCCGCCATCGCTCCCGGTACGGTCATGCCGACCACGTCCCGGCCGGCCGCGCGGCACAGGTTGTGCCGGCCGGCGGCGCACCACTCGCAGGTGCCGCACCGGGCTATGGCCTCCACGGCAACGGGCGTGCCGTCCGCGGCGGTGGCGGCGATCTCGTGCCCGATGATCTGTGTGCTGCCTCGCCGCAGGTACCTCAGGTCGGAGCCGCAGATACCCACCGCGGCCACCCGGACCAGCTCTCCCGGCCCGCCGGGCTCGTCGGTCTCCACGACCTCGACCCCCGGCGGCACACAACGGACCGCCTTCATCGCATCCCGTCCTCAGGCGAAGTCGTAGTCCTGCGGCCGGAACTTCGCCAGGAGCTCGTGGTACTCCTCCAGCCGCCACGGCACGTTGACCTGCTGCCGGCCGAACTCGTTCACGTAGTAGTTGCGGTCCCTGGACCCCGCGTCGTACCAGATGAGGGAGAGCATCGCCTCGTCGAGCCGGCGGTTGTAGTCCTCGAAGACCTCCTTGCGGACCGTCAGGTAACGGTGGCCGCCCTCGATGAGGGCGACCAGCCCCTCGGCCGTGTAGCGCGCCCAGGTCTCCATCCACACGATCAACGACCCGGCCCGGTTCTGCGAGTTGGGGCCGTACATGATGAACAGGTTCGGGAAGTCGGGCACCGTGAGGCTGAGGTAGGCACGCGGGCCGCCGCCCGCGGGGTCGCTCCATCGCTCCTCCAGCGTCTCCTCGGCCAGGCCGCGATAGCGGGTCGGCCACAGGTACTTCTGGGTGGCGAACCCGGTGGCCGTGAAGACGAGGTCGTAGGGGCGCTCCTTGCCGTCGGCCGTGCGGATGCCCGTCGGGGTGAACCGCTCGATCTTCTCCGTGACCAGCTCGACGTTGTCCTCGATCAGCGAGGAGTACCAGTTGTTGTCGACGATGAGCCGGCGGGCCATGGGGGCGTGGCTCGGGATGAGCTTCTCCCACAGGTCGGGGCGGTCGCCCACCTTCGACTTCACGTACTGGGTGAGGCTCGCGCGGTAGCCGTCGTTCCCCTCGTTGACGAGGCCGCCCGCGGCCTGCCATTCCGCGTCCGGCTCCTGGAGGACCTGGCCGCCCAGCCGCAGGGTCGCGATCGAGTAGCAGTACCAGTTCCAGTAGTAGGGCATCGTGTCCAGCAGCCAGCGGGTCTCCGGGGAGATGGCCTCGCCGTAGCGCTCGCGCGGGCTGATCCACTGCGGGGTGCGCTGGAAGACACCCACGCTCCGGGCCCGGCTGCGCACCTCGGACATCATCTGCACACCGGTCGAGCCGTTGCCGATGATGGCGACGTCACGGCCGTCCAGCAGCTCCTGGCCCGTGCATTCGGCGGTGTGCACGATCTCGCCGCCGAAGTCCTCGATGCCGGGCGTGTCGAGGCGCTTGGGCGTGGCGAACAGCCCGCTCGCGCTCACCACGGCGTTGGCGCCGAGTTGTTGCGGTCGGCCGTCGATGACGGCGTCGATCGTCCATCGGCCCGTCGCCGCGTCGAAGGCGGCTTCCTGCACGTCGCTGTCGAAGCTGATGTGTTCGAAGACGCCGTACTTCTTGGCCACGTGCTGCAGGTAGTCGCGCACTTCTCCGGCCCGCGCGAAGTACTCGGTCCACGGGTAGTTCTTCTCGAAGAAGAACTGGTAGAGGAAGTTGGTGGTGTCCACCCGCACGTCCGGGTAGGCGTTGATGCTCCAGGTGCCGCCCAGCTCCGGGCGCCGCTCGTAGATCGTGTAGGGGATGCCGAGGTGTTCCAGCTGGACGGCCACGGCGATGCCGCCGAAGCCGGCGCCGATGACCGCCACCTGGAAGCCCTCGGGAATGGACGGCTTGGCGCCCGTCCACCGGGCCAGCCGGGGATGGTCGTCGAAGGCGGCGAGGTCACGGCGGTAGGACCAGTCCCGGTCGGTGATCTCCTCGTTGCGGAAGGCCTCGTACATGCGGCGCAGTTCGACGTCGTCCGGCTTCACCTCGGTGAAACCGGCCGTCATACCGAGGAGGAACTCCGTCGCCTTGGCCCGCAGGGTCTCCACGGCCTCTTCTGCCAGGACGGTCTGCTTGAGGGCGCCGCCGTACATGGGGGTGGTCTTGAGCGGTAGTCCGAGCAGGGCTTCGTCTCCGGTGGCTTGGTAGAGCGCGAGCCTCAGCGCGTTGAGGTCGGCGTCGTCCAGCGCGCGGTCGATGAACGCCTTGTCCACGTGCGGTGACGCTCCCGTCGCGAGCCTGCCTTTCCCGGCCATACGGCTCCTTCCCTGCCGGCGTACCCGTGCCTGACGGGCAACCACATATCAAGATTATTGAGTTAACTTAATCTACTCATGGATGGAGCTTCAAGACGCAGGTGAGCCGAACTCCGCTCACACATGGGGGAGTTCGGCTCGTCCTCCGTATGCCCTCAGGCCGCCGCAGGTACGGCCGTCTGCTGTCCCCGCGCCTCGCGCTCCTCGGACTTGACCGCTCGCAGCAGCACGATGATCATCGCGATCTTCCAGACGACGAACGCGATGGACGGGATCAGGACCGTGAACACCCCGTCCCAGGCGAACGGACCGTCGGTCGCCACGTACACGAAGACCCCGGGGAAGAAGGAGACCGCCAGCACGAGGTTCAGCCAGCCGAACCACCGCGGGAACACCGGCTCGGGCCGCCGGTCGACGAAGGCCGACATACCGATCACCGCGACGTTGATGACGAAGATGACCGCGACTCCCACGTACGTGAGCCAGAACTGGTCGCTGAGCAGCTGCATCAACTCGGGGCTGCGGTGCGGCCGGTAGGCGGCGGTGGCCAGCACGGCGAGCGGGTAGACCCATCCCGTCGGCGCGACGACCGCCGTCGCCAGCTGGATCATCGACAACAGGCCCCAGCCGCCTTCGATCCGGCGCATCTGCAGGCTCGTGATGACCGCGAACGGGTAGAAGAACGGAGCGAAGACACCCATCGTGACCACGGCCCACAGGATCCCGGTCCGGTGTTCCGTCAGGAAGTCGGCCACCTGCTGCGCGTTGTCCGAAGGCGAGACGGGCGGCGAGAGGTGTCCGAAGACCGAGAACGCGAGCGTGTTGGCTATGACCACCACCACCCCGCACCAGACCGACAAACGATAGAGCTTGAACTTCAGCTTTTCGTCCATGGGATCTCCCTTGATCCGTCGCATGGTCGGGTACCGCCCGGGCGCCGAGGACACGGGTCACCGAGGCGGAGAGGGGACGGCGATCCGGGAGACGGCGATCCGAGGGACGCCGTTGACGCGGAGAGCCGGTGATGCCGCCGGAAGAGGCTCCGCAAGCTGCGGGGGATCCCTCGGATTCCGGGGAAGCGGATGTGCGGGAGCGCGGGCTCGTCAGCGAGTTAAGGCAAGCGCGCCGGCGCTGATGCGGGAGTTCTGCTGCCTCGTCCCGGTGAGGTCATGGTCGCGTCGCATCGCGGCTCTCCTGGGTCTCAGTCCGTCCCGATGGGCGCGATGCCCGGTCGGCTGGATCCAACAGGAGGAGAGTAGGTGGCGCCGAACAGCCGTCGGCCCCGAGTCCCGCTGACCGGGACACGTCTTTCGAAGCCCCCGGGACACGTCTTGCGAAGCCCGTGGTCGCCCGGGCAAGGCCCGCACCGTCACGAGGAGATCTCCGCGAGGCAGGTGCGGGCGACGCTCGGATCAGGCGAAGAGATCCACCACGGGCTTGTTGTGCAGGTCGTCCTTGAGGAGGTAGGTACCCGCGACCTTCATGTGCGTGCGCCAGTGCCGCTCGGCACCCTCGGCGTCCCGGGCCTCCACCAGCACCACGAGACGCTTGTAGGCCTTGATGGCACGCTGGAAACGCTCGGGCGACTCCGTCCTGTCGAAGTTGCGCGAGACCCGCATCTCGAGATGGGTCGCCACGATCTCCTGGAGGACCGCTCCCTGGACGGCCATGGTCTTGTTGCCGCAGCGCTCCATGATCAGTTCATGGAACCGGTACGTCAGCCGCGACCACAACGCCGGGTCGGGCACGGCGTCGTCCTTCGACTCGACGGCCGACTGAAGTTCCGCCACCACCTCGCTGAGGTCGGTGAGGTCCTGCTTCGTGCGACGCTTGGCCAGCATGCGTGCGCACGCCGGCTCGGCGATCATCCGGGCCTCGTAGACGTCGTCGACGGTGGTCCCCTGCATCTGCAGGAGCAGTCCGACGTGACGGGCCGCCACGGAGAAGTCCGGGGCCATGACCTGAGCGCCGCCCCGGCTGCCTCGGCGGACGCTGATGAGCATCTCGGCTTCGAGGATGCGGAAGGCCTCGCGCAGGGTGGGCCGCGAGGCGCCGAACTGCTCCATGTGCTGGGTCTCGGGCGGCAGCGTCTCGCCGGGCGTCAGCTCACCCTGGACGATACGACGGCGCAGTTGCGCGGCGATCAGCTCCGCCGTCTTGGGCGCGCGGACCGTCTGACCGACTGGCCCCAATGTGGCACTCATGACAATGAGTGTACTTGCTCGGAGAACCTCGTTACCGGGATCGGGGCAAGGACGTCCGGCCGCATCCCGCCCAGGCGGCTCGTCCGGTGAGCGGGACGACCTTCCACCCTTGACGCCGCAATCAGTTTACTGATTTACCCGATCACTGTTAGGGTCAAGCTGCGTGAAGGGCACGACGATGTCGATGGATGCGCGATGAGCCTCAGTCTCGGTGAGGAACAGGAGGAACTGCGCCTGCTGGTGCGCACGTTCCTCGACGACAAGGCCACGAGCCACAGCCCCCCGCTTCCCGGCACCGGCCCGCAGGAGTACGACGGGGGCCTCTGGCGCCGGCTCTCCGGTCAGCTCGGCCTCACCGGTCTCGCCGTGCCCGAGCGGTTCGGCGGTGCCGGCCTCGGCCCCGCCGAACTCGGCGTCGCAATGGAGGAGATGGGCCGCGCCCTGTTCCCGAGTCCGTTCTTCGCCACTGCCGTACTGGCCGGTCAGACGCTGGCGCACTGCGGTGACGAGGCCGCGATGGAGCGGTGGCTGCCGGACATCGTCTCGGGAGCGCTCACCGCGACGCTGGCGGCGGCCGAACCGGACGGCTCATGGGAGACGGACCCGCCCGCCACCGTGGCCGAGCGGGAGCCGGACGGCTGGCTGCTCTCCGGCACGAAGACGTACGTCGTGGACGGGCACACCGCCGACCTGCTCCTCGTGACCGCCCGGTGCCCCGACGGCGTCGGACTCTTCGGCGTCCCGGCCACCGCCCCCGGTCTCACCCGCACGGTGCTGGACGCCCTGGATCCGACCCGGCCGCTGGCGCGGATCCGCCTCGACGCCACCCCCGCGACCAGGATCGGGACCGGTGACGCCTCCGGGTCGCTCGCGGCCGTGCGGGACCTCGTGCGGGCGGCGCTCGCCGCGGAGCAGGTCGGCGGAGCCGCCGCCTGCCTCGACATGGCGGTCGGACATGCCAAGACGCGGGAGCAGTTCGGGCGGCCCATCGGCTCCTTCCAGGCGATCAAGCACAAGTGCGCCCAACTGCTGGTCGAGGTGGAGTGCGCCCGGTCGGCGGCCAGGTTCGCCGGGTCGGTCGTGGGCACGCCCGGCACCGAGGCGGCGATCGCGGCCGCCGTGGCCCGCTCCTACTGCTCGGAGGCGTTCACCCACGCGGCGAAGGAGAACATCCAGATCCACGGGGGGATCGGCTTCACCTGGGAGCACTGCGCGCATCTCTATCTGCGCCGGGCCAAGTCGTCCGAGTTGCTGTTCGGCACACCCCGCGAGGAACGGGCCCGGCTCGCCCGGCTCACCATGGCAGAAGGAGTCCCCCGCCCATGACGACCGCTTCGGCCCTCCCCCGCGACCCGGAGTCGCTCGACGTCTTCCGTTCCCGGCTGCGGGACTTCCTCACCGGCCACGGGCCCGGGCGGCGGCCACGGGATCCCGAGGAGCGCTTCGCCTGGACACGCGCCTGGCAGGCCACCCTCTTCGACCACGGCTTCGCCGCCCCGAGCTGGCCCGAGGAGTACGGCGGGATGGACCTGCCGTTCGCCCATCAGGTGGTGTACCAGGAGGAACTGGCACGCGCCCGGGTGCCCGGCCCGGTCGGGACGGGCCTGGGCATCGCCGCGCCGACGATCATCAAGTACGGCACCGACGAGCAGCGCCGGCGCTGGCTGCCGTCCATGCTGCGCGGGGGCACCGTGTGGGCGCAGGGCTACTCCGGGCCGGTGGCCGGTTCCGTCCTGCCGGGCCTGCGCACCACCGCACGCCGCGAGGGCGACACCTACGTGGTGAACGGACAGAAGGTGTGGACCAGCCACGCCGCCAGAGCGGACGTCTTCTTCACGCTCGTACGGACGGGCACGCGCGCGTCGCGGCAGCGCGGGATCACCTACCTCGTCGTCGACGCCCACGCTCCGGGCGTGGACGTCCGTCCGCTGCGCGACCTGACCGGGGGGCACCTGTTCGCGGAGGTGTTCTTCGACGACGTGCGCGTACCGGTCGCCGACCGCGTCGGGGACGAGAACGGAGGCTGGCCGCTGGTCCGCACGAGTCTGGGGCACGAGCGCGCCGCCGGCGCGATGAACCAGGCCGCGACCTACCGGCGTGTCCTCGGCGAACTCCGGCAGCTCCTCGCGGAACGCGGCGCGCTGGCGGACGCGGAGGTGCGGGACCGGATGGCGGACTTCGAGATCCGGGCACGGATCATGCACTACAACGGGCAGCGCACGATCTCCGACATCCTGACCCACGGGGAGCCGGGCCCCGTCTCCTCCGTGTCACGTCTGCACATCTCCCAGTTCGAACAGGACATCCACGAGTTCGCCGTCGACGTGCTCGGCCCGGCCGGCCTGCTGGGACCCGGGTCCGAGGAAGCGGTGCAGCGCGGCAGGTGGCTCTACGGCTTCCTGCGCACGCGGGCCTCCACGATCGGGGCGGGCACCGCCGAGATACAGCGGAACACCCTCGCCGAACAGGTCCTCGGGCTCCCCCGCGACCCCGGCATGCCCTCGGTCTGACAGGAGACACGATGAGGCAGGAGACACGATGAGGCTCGACACCAGCGCCGAACTCGACGCCTTCCGCGCCGAGGTGCGCGCGTTCATCCGTACCCACGCCCCCGGCAGGAAGACCCACGCGGGGGTGCGGGCGCCCGTCCCCGCGCTCGTCCCCGAGCTGCGCCGCTGGATCGCCCGGCTCCATGACGCCGGCTATCTCGGCCGGTCGTGGCAGACGGAGTACGGCGGTCTCGCCGATCCGCGCCCCGAGCCCGCCTTCGTCGTCGCCGAGGAACTGGCACGGGCGCGGGCCTGGGGACAGATCGGAGCCGGCGCCCTCGCCGCGGGCGCCCTGCTGGCCCACGGGACGGAGCAGCAGAAGCACCACTTCCTGCCCCGGCTGCGGTCCGGCCAGGACCTGTGGTGCCAGCTCTTCAGCGAACCGGA